>NZ_JARAVK010000007.1:0-85297 GCF_033792765.1 Streptomyces sp. PA03-6a
CTTTGGGTGTGTCGTGGCGCTCGCCGGGGCGGTGCGGGGAGGCGTGGGCGTGTGGGGGTGCGGACGGGGCTGGCGCGCGGAGCCCCCCGGGGCGCTGCGGGTGCGCCGGGCGGGACGCTCCGCGGCGCCCGCCGCACCGGCGGCACCGGCGGCTCCGGCCGCGCGCGGGGTACGGGCGGGCCTCGCCGGGGCGGGCGGCAACTGCCCCTTCAGCGGACCCCACTCGTTGGGGTCGGGCACGCCCGGCGGCAGCATCTGGCGGCGCTTGGGGCCGCCGTGCTCGGATTCGCCCGGCTCCTTCGCGCCCGGCCACGCCTTGGCGACGCGCGCCGCCAGCACGAAGTCCTTGCGCAGCGGATGCCCCTCGAAGCCCTCGGGCAGCAGCAGCGGCACCAGGTGCGGGTGGCCGGTGAAGTCGACGCCGAACATCTCGTGTGTCTCGCGCTCATGCCAGGCGGCGCCCGCGTAGACGCCGACGGCGGTCGGCAGGGCCGGGGCCTCGTGCGGGACGGTCGTACGGATCATCAGGCGCCGCACGGAGCCGACCGCGGGGGCCACAAGGTGGGCGCAGACCCGGAACCCGGTGCCGCCTTCGTCGACGGCGCTGAGCCAGTCGAAGAAGGTGCAGCCGAGGGTGTCCCGGGCGGCCCGCAGGGCATCGGTCCAGGAGGCGGCGGGGACGTCGACGGTCAGCAGGCCGTACGCCTCCTCCGCCGTGGCCTCGGCGCCGAAGACCTCGGCGACGGCGTCCGGCTCGGGGAGCCGGTCGAAGGGCGTGGTCACTTCGCGGCCTCCCCGGGCGGCGGCGGGGCCTGGACCAGGCCGCTGCGCAGCGCGGCGGTGGACGCGGGCGGGGTGCCCCCGTCGCCGTAGCGCTCGCCGAGCGACTCGCGGGCGATCTTCTCCTGGAGCTTGAGGATGCCCTGCAGCAGCGCCTCGGGCCGCGGCGGGCAGCCGGGCACGTAGACGTCGACGGGGATGATCTGGTCGACGCCCTTGGTCACCGAGTACGAGTCCCAGTAGGGGCCGCCGCAGTTGGAGCAGGCGCCGAAGGAGATGACGTACTTCGGCTCGGGCATCTGCTCGTACAGGCGCTTCACGGCCGGGGCCATCTTGTCGGTGACGGTGCCCGAGACGATCATGAGGTCGGCCTGGCGCGGGCCGGGCGCGAAGGGGATCACGCCGAGCCGGATGAAGTCGTGCCGGGCCATGGAGGCGGCGATGAACTCGATGGCGCAGCAGGCGAGCCCGAAGTTGAAGACCCACAGGCTGTAGCGGCGGCCCCAGTTCAGGACCACCTTCATCGGCTCGGGTGCCAGCCGCGCGAGCGTACCGAGGCGGCGCGGCTCCGGCAGGTACTCGGGAGTGCTCACATCGGTCACATCGGTCACGTCCATTCCAGGACGCCCTTCTTCCAGGCGTAGAGCAGACCGACGGCGAGGAAGCCGAGGAAGACGAACATCTCGACCAGCGTGGTGCCGCCGTACCCCTCGGCGGCGAACACCGTCGCCCAGGGGAAGAGGAAGATCGCGTCGACCGCGAAGACGACGTACAGGAAGGAGTAGACGTAGTAGCGGATCTGGGTGTGCGCCCAGCCCTCGCCGACGGGGTCGACGCCGCACTCGTACGTGAGCATCTTCTCCTGCGTCGGCACGACGGGCCGCAGCAGGCGACCGGCCCCGAAGGCCACGGTCACGAAGAGCACCCCGAGCACCGCGACCAGCCCGACGACCGAGTAGCCGTGGAAGTAGTCCACGTCCGTCCGCCCCTCGTTTCTCGTCGTAAGCGCGTTGTCCAGCGATCCCGGTGGATCTTTAGACGATCTGTACGAACGGAGTCTAGGCCCTGCCTCCCGGAGCGGAACCACCCGTCCTGACCGGTGGTACGGATAACCCCACCTTGTCCTGGCAGGCGCACCCCATGGCGGTGGCCGCCCGGTCCCCGGCAGGCTTGGCGTCATGACCATCAACTCCCAGCGCGGGGAAGCCGCCCCGCTGCCGCCGGCGCGCTTCGCCTTCGACGCCGTGACGTGGAAGGAGATCGCGTATCTCCTGGCGAACCTGCCCGTGGACCTCGTGGGCTTCGTCTACGTCGCCGTCGTGCTCTATCTCGGCATCGGGCTGTCGGTGACCGTGGTCGGCCTGCCCCTGCTGGCGCTGGGGCTGGCGGGGTGCCGGTTGCTGGGGCGACTGGAGCGGATACGGGCGCGCGGCATGCTCGGGGTGGCCGTGGACGAGCCCCGGTCGCTGCGTCCCGGGCGGATGGGGTTCTTCCCCTGGCTGTGGACCTCGCTGAAGGACCCGGTGGGGTGGCGGCACGCGCTGTACTTCTTCATCCGGCTGCCATGGGGGATCGCGACCTTCACCGTCGCCTTGACCTCGCTCTTCGTGGCGTGGCCCGTGCTGCCGTTCATCGCCCGGGGGCTGGCCAACGCGGACCGCGCGATGGTCCGCGGCCTGCTGTCGCCCTCCGACGAGCTGGAGCGGCGGATCGCCGAGCTGGAGTCGGACCGCGGCACGGTGGTGGACACCGCCGCCGCAGACCTGCGCCGCATCGAGCGCGACCTGCACGACGGGGCCCAGGCCCGGCTCGTGGCGCTCGCCATGGACCTGGGCCTGGCCAAGGAGAAGCTGCAGGAGGACCCGGAGGCGGCGGCGAGGATGGTCGGCGACGCCCACGGCGAGGTGAAGCTGGCCCTCCAGGAGCTGCGCGACCTGGCCCGCGGCATCCACCCCGCCGTCCTCACCGACCGCGGCCTGGACGCCGCCCTGTCCTCGGTGGCCGCCCGGTGCACGGTGCCGGTGCAGGTCCAGGTGGACCTGGCGGGCCGGCCGGCGCCGGCGATCGAGGGCATCGCGTACTTCACCGTCTCCGAGCTGCTGCAAAACATCAGCAAGCACAGCGGGGCGCGCCGGGCCGTCGTCGAGCTGTGGCGCTCGGACGGCCGGCTGATGATCCAGGTCCGCGACGACGGGCGGGGCGGGGCGAGCGCGTCGGACGGCGGCGGGCTGGGCGGGCTGGCCGAACGGCTGGACGCGGTGGACGGCCTGCTGGTGATCGACTCCCCGGCCGGCGGCCCGACGACGGTGACGGCCGAGCTGCCCTGGCGCGACCGCGGCTGAGCCGCGTGTGGGAAGGCCGGTGCCCTCAGGCGAGGGCACCGGCCTGCCGTGCTTGCGTCAGGCGGCGAGTTCCGCCTCCTGCGCCGGGGTGGCGGAGGGCTCGGGCCTGCTGTCGCGCATGACCAGGGCGGCCAGCAGGGCGGCGGCGAGGACGCCGATCGCGCTGATGGTGAAGGTGGCCGACATCGAGGCGGTGAACGCCTCCCGGGCCGCGCGGACCATCCCGCTGTCGCCCTGGGCGACGGCCAGCGCGCCGGCGATGGAGTGCCTCGCCTCCTCGGGGGTGCCGGCGGGCATCTCGCGGGCGAAGCCGCTCGCCAGCAGCGAGCCGAGGATCGCGATGCCGAGCGCGGTACCGGCCTGCTGGATGGTGTCGTTCAGGGCGGAGCCGACGCCCGCCTTCTCCGCGGGGATGGTCGCCATGAGGGCGCCGACGGCGGCCGGCATCGCCAGGCCCGCGCCGAGGCCGAGCAGGCCGAGGGCGGCCGCCGGGACGGCGAAGCCCGTACCGGCCGAGACGGTGGTCAGCAGCGCGAAGGAGGAGGCCATGACGAGCATGCCGCCGAGGATCAGCAGGCGGTTGCCGATCCGCGCGGCGAACGTGGTGCCCAGGACGTTGCCGGCCAGCGCTGCGACGGCCAGCGGCACGAAGGCGACACCCGCCTTCACCGGCGAATAGCCCAGCACGAACTGCAGGTACTGGGTGAGCACCAGCAGCAGGCCGCCGTTGCCGATCTGGACCAGGGTCAGCGAGAGCGAGCCGCCGCTGAAGTTGCGGTGCCGGAACAGGACCAGCGGGACCATCGGCGCCGAGGTGACGTTCTCCCAGACCACGAAGGCGCCGAGGGCGAGGACGGCGACGGTCAGGGTGATCCCGGAGCGGCCGCCGAAGGCCCCGTGCTGCGGGAGCTCGATGATCCACCAGACCAGGGCGGTCATGCCGGCCGCCGACAGCACCGCGCCGAGCGGGTCGGGCTTGCTCCACGGGCCCTTGGACTCCGGCATGAGGGTGAGGCCGGCGGCGACGGCGAGCGCGACGACCGGGACGTTGATCAGGAAGATCGCGTGCCAGGAGAAGTGGTCGATCAGCACGCCGCCGAGCACCGGGCTGCCGACCAGGCCGAGCATCGACACCGAGCTCCACGCCGCCATGGCCCTGCCGCGCTCCTCCTCGTCGAAGACGGTGATGAGGATCGACAGCGTCGAGGGCATGATCAGCGCGCCGCCGACGCCCATCGCGACCCGTACGGCGATGACCTCACCGGGGCTGGTGCAGAAGGTGGCCGCCAGGGAGGCCGCCCCGAAGAGCAGCAGCCCGACGAGCATCACCTTCCGGCGCCCGAACCGGTCCCCGAGGCTTCCCGAGGTCAGCAACAGACCGGCGAAGACCAGGATGTAGGAGTCGAGGATCCACTGCGTGTCCTGGGCGCTCGCGCCGATGTCCCCGGTCATCGCGGGCACCGCCACGGTCAGCGCCATGCTGTCGACCACCAGGACCAGCGAGCTGAGGCACAGCACGATCAGGATCCACCAGCGGCGGGGGTTGCGGGTCTCCATGGGGCGTCCTTTCGGGCGTCGGCTCGTGCGTACACCGTTCCTTTGATGCGAACACTGTACGCATGGCAGAACGATGTGCGCAATACTCGCTCCTGTACGCTGATTGCGAACGCCGTACGCAGCAATCCGCCCGCACACCGGTCCCCCAAGGAGCGCCATGGCCGCCAGGACGAAGCCGAGCCCGATCCCGTCCGTGTGGGCGCGGCAGCAGCGCGAGGCCGACCAGCCCGCGCTCAGCCGCGGCGCGATCGTCCGCGAGGCGATCGCCATGCTGGACGCCGAGGGCGTCGAGGCCCTCAGCATGCGCAAACTGGGGGCCCGGCTGAACGCCGGCGCGACCTCCCTCTACCGGCACGTCGCGACCAAGGACGAGCTGATGGAGCTGGCCGTCGACGAGGTCGCCGCCGAGATCGCCGTCCCCGCCGCCGGTGGCGCGGACTGGCGCGCCGCGGTCACCGAGGCCGCCGGGTCCTTCCGCGCGACGGCGCTGCGCCACCCGTGGCTGTCCTCGGTCCTGGGCCAGGCGGGCCTCGCCTACCTCGGCCCCAACCTCATGTCGTACTCCGAGCGGCTGGCCGCCCTGTTCGCCGCCGCCGGCTTCCCCGAGCCGGGCCGGGCGATCGACACCCTCCTGAGCTACGTGATCGGCATGAGCACCACGGAGGCCGCGTGGCTCACCACGGTCGCCCGCTCCGGCGAGACCGAGGCCGGCTTCATCGCCCGTCTCATGCCCGCCGCCCAGGCCGCCGCGGCCCCCCACGACCACCTGTCCGGCTCCTACGCCGACCCCACGGCCGCCCTGGAGGACCCGGTCGCGCTGCGCGAGGCCAAGTTCGCCTACGGCCTGGACGTCGTCCTCGACGGGCTGGCGCTGCGGCTCCCCCGCTGACACCGCCCCGGTCCCGGCCGCCGCACCGCGGGGGTGGGGTTTTCCCCAGGTCCAAGACGCCGATCCGCACCATGGGCGCGAGGGCCCCGCAGGACGAGGCTGGAGGCATCACCAGCGGACGCAGAGGTACGACGAAGAGGACGGACGTGACCATGGCATACGGTTTCCCGGAGCCGCGCGAGCACCGGCTGCCCGCGGCGCTGCGCGCGCCGATCGAGGCCCGCACCTGGCGCGAGTTCCTGTATCTCCTGCTGAACCTGCCGATGGGCATCATCGGCTTCGTCTTCACGGTGACGATGCTGTCGCTGGGCGCGGGCCTGCTGGTCACCTTCCTCGGGCTGCCCGTCCTCGCCGTGATGCTGGCCGGGTGCCGGGGGCTCGGCGTCGTGGAGCGCGAGCGGGCCCGCCAGTGCCTGCGCATCGACGTGGCCGCGCCGGAACCGCTGCGCCGGAGGCCGGGCCAGGGCTTCATGTCGTGGCTCGGCGGCCAGCTGACCAGCGGCGCCTCCTGGCGGCACATCCTGTACTTCTTCGTGCACTTCCCGTGGGGCGTGTTCACCTTCTCCGTGGCCATCTCCTTCTTCACCTACGGCTGGGGGCTCCTCACGTACCCGCTGTGGCAGTGGGTGTTCCCGGCCTACACCGACCAGCCCGGGCTCCAGCTGTACGGGGACGGCAACGGCAACGGCTGGTGGCTGGACTCGCCGTTCGAGGTGGCCATGACCTCCGTGCTGGGGCTGCTGCTGGTCCTGGCCACCCCCTGGCTGATCCGGGGCATGGCGTACGTCGACCGGGGCCTGGTCGCCGGGCTGCTGGGACCCTCGCGGCTGGCCAGCCGCGTCACGGAACTGGAGTCGGACCGCGGCACGGTGGTGGACACCGCCGCCGCCGACCTGCGCCGCATCGAGCGCGACCTGCACGACGGCGCCCAGGCCCGGCTCGTCGCGCTCGCCATGGACCTGGGCCTGGCCAAGGAGAAGCTGCAGGAGGACCCGAAGGCGGCGGCCACCATGGTCGAGGAGGCGCACGGCGAGGTGAAGCTGGCCCTCCAGGAGCTGCGCGACCTGGCCCGCGGCATCCACCCCGCCGTCCTCACCGACCGCGGCCTGGACGCCGCCCTGTCCTCCCTCGCGGCGCGCTGCACCGTGCCGGTGCAGGTGAGCGTGGACCTGCCGGGGCGGCCGGTGCCGGCGATCGAGGGCATCGCGTACTTCACCGTCTCCGAGCTGCTGCAGAACATCAGCAAGCACAGCGGCGCCTCGCGCGCCACGGTCGACCTGTGGCGGTCCGGGGACCGGCTGATGATCCACGTCGTCGACAACGGGCGCGGCGGCGCCTCCACGGCGCGCGGCTCCGGCCTGGCCGGGCTCGCCGAGCGGCTGGGGGCGGTGGACGGCGTCCTCGCGGTGGACTCCCCCGCCGGCGGCCCGACCACCGTCGCGGCCGAGCTGCCCTGGCGGACCTGACCCCGCGGGGGACCGCCCGGCAGCTCGGCCGCAGGAGCCGGAAGCGCTGGAAGCGCCGGAAGAACCAGAAGAACCGCAAGGACCAGTAGGACCGGGAAGACCGGAAGAACCGAGAGGACGCTGACCGCGCCCCCCTGCGTCCCTCCCCCGCACTCCGCCCCGGCGGCAAGGCCGTGTGCCCGCCGCCGGAAGCTGGAATGCTGGGGAGGGACAGCACGTCGACGTCGACACGGGGGAGCCGGTAGCGGTGGAGGACAGGGTGCGGGTGGTCATCGCCGAGGATTCGGTGCTGCTGAGGGAGGGACTGACCCGCCTGCTGACCGACCGCGGGCACGAGGTCGTCGCCGGGGTCGGCGACGCCGAGGCCCTGCTGAAGGTGATCGGCGAGCTCGCCGCCGAGGGCGCGGTGCCCGACGTGGTCGTGGCCGACGTGCGGATGCCGCCGACCCACACCGACGAGGGCGTGCGCGCCGCGGTGCGGCTGCGCCGCGACCACCCGCGGCTGGGCGTGCTCGTGCTGTCGCAGTACGTGGAGGAGCAGTACGCCACCGAGCTGCTGGCCGCCAGTTCCCGCGGGGTCGGGTATCTGCTCAAGGACCGGGTAGCCGATGTCCGGGAGTTCGTCGACGCGGTCGTACGGGTGGCCGGCGGCGGTACCGCCCTGGACCCGGAGGTGGTCGCGCAGCTGCTGGGACGCAGCCGCAAGCAGGACGTGCTGGCCGGCCTCACCCCGCGGGAGCGCGAGGTGCTGGGACTGATGGCGGAGGGACGGACGAACTCCGCGATCGCCAAGCAGCTGGTGGTGAGCGACGGGGCGGTGGAGAAGCACGTCAGCAACATCTTCCTCAAACTGGGGCTGGCCCCCAGCGAGGGCGACCACCGGCGTGTCCTGGCCGTGCTCACGTACCTCAATTCCTGATCGCCTGACGTATCGTCAGAGGACCCCGCGGAGGCGTAGAACCGGAGCGGCGCCGGAAGGCGTCCCATATGGAGGAAGCAGGCAGCACGGGCTCCGGGGGGCGGTGACCGTGACCCATCAGGGCACAAAGGGAGCCCAGCGCGGCGTTCACGATGCGGGAAGACCCGGGAAGGCGACCCTTACCCACGTACGATGGCGCGTGGGACACAAGGTCACGGCCCCGGTCGTGAGCCGCCGCCTCGAAGGAGGTCCGATTCAGTGACCAGCCAGGTCAGCAGCCCGACAACCCCCGATCATCCCGTTCTGGGAGAGCAGCGGAAACCGGCCAAGGAGACCAGGAAGCTCGATCGGGTGGTGATCCGTTTCGCCGGGGACTCCGGCGACGGCATGCAGCTCACGGGAGATCGGTTCACCTCGGAAACGGCGTCGTTCGGCAACGATCTGTCCACCCTGCCGAACTTCCCGGCCGAGATCCGGGCTCCGGCAGGCACCCTGCCGGGCGTGTCGAGCTTCCAGCTGCACTTCGCCGACCACGACATCCTCACCCCGGGTGACGCCCCGAACGTCCTGGTCGCGATGAACCCGGCGGCACTGAAGGCGAACATCGGGGACCTGCCGCGCGGCGCGGAGGTCATCGTCAACACGGACGAGTTCACCACCCGCGCGATGGCCAAGGTCGGCTACGCGGCCTCGCCGCTGGAGGACGGCTCGCTGTCGGCCTACGCGGTGCACCCGGTGCCGCTGACCACCCTGACGGTCGAGGCGCTCAAGGACTTCCCGCTGACCCGCAAGGAGGCCGAGCGCAGCAAGAACATGTTCGCGCTCGGGCTGCTGTCGTGGATGTACCACCGGCCGACCGAGGGCACCGAGGACTTCCTGCGCAAGAAGTTCGCGAAGAAGCCCGAGCTGGCCGAGGCGAACGTCGCGGCCTTCCGCGCGGGCTGGAACTTCGGCGAGACGACCGAGGACTTCGCGGTCAGCTACGAGGTGGCCCCGGCCGAGGCGGCCTTCCCCGCGGGCACCTACCGCAACATCTCGGGGAACCTGGCCCTGTCGTACGGCCTGGTCACCGCGAGCCGGCAGGCGGACCTGCCGCTCTTCCTGGGCTCGTACCCGATCACCCCGGCCTCGGACATCCTGCACGAGCTGAGCAAGCACAAGAACTTCGGCGTGCGCACCTTCCAGGCCGAGGACGAGATCGCCGGCATCGGCGCCGCTCTCGGCGCGGCCTTCGGCGGCTCGCTGGCCGTCACGACCACCTCCGGCCCGGGTGTCGCGCTGAAGTCGGAGACCATCGGCCTCGCGGTCTCGCTCGAGCTGCCGCTGCTGGTCGTCGACATCCAGCGCGGCGGGCCCTCGACGGGCCTGCCGACCAAGACCGAGCAGGCCGACCTGCTGCAGGCGATGTACGGGCGCAACGGCGAGGCGCCGGTCCCGATCGTGGCGCCGAGCACCCCCGGCGACTGCTTCGGCGCGGCGCTGGAGGCGGCCCGCATCGCGCTGACCTACCGCACCCCGGTCCTCCTGCTCTCCGACGGCTACCTGGCCAACGGCTCCGAGCCGTGGCGGGTGCCCGAGCTGGACGAGCTGCCCGACCTGCGGGTGCAGTTCGCGACGACGCCCAACCACGTGGCGGAGGACGGTACCGAGGAGTTCTGGCCGTACCTGCGCGACCCCGAGACCCTCGCGCGCCCCTGGGCGGTGCCGGGCACCCCCGGTCTGGAGCACCGGATCGGCGGCATCGAGAAGCAGGACGGCACGGGGCACATCTCGTACGACCCGGCCAACCACGACCTGATGGTGCGCACCCGGCAGGCCAAGATCGACGGCATCGAGGTGCCCGACGTCGTCGTCGACGACCCGGACGGCCAGGCTCGGACGCTGGTGATCGGCTGGGGCTCGACGTACGGGCCGATCACGGCGGCCGTACGGCGCATCAGGGGCGCAGGGGGCGCGGTCGCGCAGGCCCATCTGCGCCATCTGAACCCCTTCCCGAGGAATCTCGGGGAGGTCCTCGGGCGTTACCAGAAGGTAGTGGTCCCGGAGATGAACCTCGGCCAGCTCGCCCATCTGCTGCGGGCGAAGTACCTGGTCGACGCCCGCTCGCACACCCAGGTCACCGGCCTGCCCTTCAAGGCCGAGCAACTCGCTGCCGCCATCCAGGAGGAGAGCGCAGATGTCTGAGGCGCCTGCCGTCGAACACCGCACGCCGGGGCTGCCGGCGCTGTCCCTGGTCCCCAAGGCCGAAGCCAAACAGTCCATGAAGGACTTCAAGTCGGACCAGGAAGTGCGCTGGTGCCCCGGCTGCGGTGACTACGCGATCCTCGCCGCGGTGCAGGGCTTCATGCCCGAACTGGGTCTGGCCCGGGAGAACATCGTCTTCGTCTCCGGGATCGGCTGCTCCTCCCGCTTCCCGTACTACATGAACACCTACGGGATGCACTCCATCCACGGCCGCGCCCCGGCCATCGCGACCGGGCTCGCCGCCTCGCGGCGCGACCTGTCGGTGTGGGTCGTCACAGGTGACGGCGACGCGCTGTCCATCGGCGGGAACCACCTGATCCACGCGCTGCGGCGCAACGTGAACCTCAAGATCCTGCTCTTCAACAACCGGATCTACGGCCTGACGAAGGGGCAGTACAGCCCGACCTCCGAACTCGGCAAGATCACCAAGTCGACGCCGATGGGCTCGCTGGACGCGCCCTTCAACCCGGTCTCGCTGGCGCTGGGCGCCGAGGCCTCCTTCGTGGCGCGCACCGTCGACTCCGACCGCAAGCACCTGACGGGCGTGCTCCGGGCGGCCGCCGCGCACCCGGGCACGGCCTTCGTGGAGATCTACCAGAACTGCAACATCTTCAACGACAACGCCTTCGAGGTGCTGAAGGACCGGGCCTCCGCCGAGAACGCGGTGATCCGGCTGGAGCACGGGGAGCAGATCCGCTTCGGCGCGGACAACACCAAGGGGGTCGTACGCGACCGGGCCACCGGCGACCTGAAGGTCGTCGAGGTCGACGCCTCCAACGAGGACGAGGTCCTGGTGCACGACGCGCACGCCGCGTCGCCCACGACGGCCTTCGCCCTGTCCAGACTCGCCGACCCCGACACGCTGCACCACACGCCGATCGGCGTGTTCCGCAGCGTCGAACGGCCGGTCTACGACGTGCTGATGTCCGAGCAGCTGGAGCAGGCCGTCGAGCAGCACGGCAAGGGCGACATCGCCGCGCTGCTGGCCGGCAACGACACGTGGACGGTCGTGGGCTGACCCACCGCGTCCCTCACACCGACCGCACCGACCGCACCCGCCGCGGCGGCCGTACGGGGCCCGGGCCTGACGATCAGGTCCGGGCCTCGTCGTATGCCCGGCGGGCCGCCATCACCTGCTCCGTGCGGCCCTCGGTCCAGCGGGCCAGGGCCCAGACCTGGTCCGCGGCCTCCTTGCCGAGCGGGGTGAGGGAGTACTCCACGCGCGGCGGGATGACGGGGTGCGCCTCGCGGTGCACGAAGCCGTCGCGCTCCAGGGTCTGCAGGGTCTGGGCGAGCATCTTCTCGCTGACCCCGCCGACCGTGCGGCGCAGCTCGCTGAAGCGCAGGGTGCCGTCGGTCAGTGCGGCGAGCACCAGCACGCCCCAGCGGCTGGTGACGTGTTCGAGGATCACCCGCGAGGGGCAGTTGCGCGCGTTCACGTCCGGGGGCGCCTGCAGCACGGCGGTGAGCTCTTCCCTTACGTCCATACCACTAGCTTACTTTGAAGTGGGTACTTTCTGGAAGTTAGTACCTGCCCTAGGGTTAGTCCCGTCATCACGCACAAGGACACCAGGGACTGGAGTGAACCCGTCATGAGCATCGTCGTCACCGGAGCCACCGGACAGCTGGGCCGGCTGGTCGTGGAGCGGCTGCTGGCCGACCTCCCGGCCGGGCAGGTCGTGGCCGTCGTACGGGACGCGGACAAGGCCGCGGACCTCGCCGCCCGGGGCGTGGAGCTCCGGGTGGCCGACTACGACGCGCCCGGGACCCTCAAGGACGCCTTCCGGGCGGGCGACGTGGTGCTGCTGATCTCGGGCAGCGAGGTCGGGCAGCGCGTGGCGCAGCACACCGCCGTGATCGAGGCCGCCAAGGAGGCGGGGGTCGCCCGGCTCGCGTACACCAGCGTCCTCGGCGGGCCGGCCGCCGACTTCCGGCTCGCCGCCGAGCACCAGGCCACCGAGCAGGCCCTGCTGGACTCCGGGCTGACCTACACGCTGCTGCGCAACGGCTGGTACACCGAGAACTACACCGCGCAGATCGCCGTCCAGCTGGAGCACGGGGTCGCGGGCAGCGCGGGCGAGGGCCGCATCGGCTCCGCCACCCGCGAGGACTACGCGGCGGCCGCGGCCGCCGTGCTGACCGGCGAGGGGCACGAGGACGCGGTGTACGAGCTCAGCGGGGACGAAGCCTGGACGCTGGCCGAGTACGCCGCCGAGCTGGCCCGGCAGTCCGGCCGCCCGGTCGCCTACGCCGACCTGCCCGCCGACGCCTTCCTGGCGGTCCTGACCGGCGCCGGGCTGCCCGAGGCGGTGGCCGGGATCTACGTCGACGTCGACGTCGCCGGCGTCTCCCGCGGCCTCCTCCAGGGCGGCAGCGGCGACCTCGCCCGACTGATCGGACGTCCCACCACCCCGCTCGCGGACACGATCGCGGCGGCGCTCAAGGGCTGACCCCGGCCGCCCGCCCGGACGGCGGCGCCCCCGCGGCGGATCCCCTCCGGCCGCGGGGGCCCCGCCCCGCGTCCGCCCGGTCCCGGTGCGCTCCCGGCCCGCTGCGGGGGTGTCATGACCGTCATGCGATACGCAGATGACGGGAGAACGCCCCGCGCGCTACCTTCGAGCGGTCGGCCAGCGCCCCGGGAGGAACGAGTGAACGAGCAGCGTGCCGGACTGCTGTACGGATTCGCCGCCTACGGGCTCTGGGGGCTCTTCCCCCTCTACTGGCCGCTCCTCGAACCGTCCGGCGCGGGCGAGATCCTCGCCCACCGCATGGTCTGGTCGCTGGTCGTCGTCTCCCTCGTGCTGCTGGTGATGCGCCGCTGGGCGTGGGTCCCCGAACTCCTGCGCCAGCCGCGGCGGCTGGCGCTGCTGGCCGTGGCGGCGGCCGTCATATCCGTGAACTGGGGCCTGTACATCTGGGGCGTCAACAGCGGCCACGTCGTCGAGACCTCGCTGGGCTACTTCATCAACCCGCTCGTCACCATCGGCCTCGGCGTCCTCGTCCTGCACGAGCGGCTGCGCCCCGCGCAGTGGGCCGCCGTGGGCGTCGGCGCCGCCGCCGTCCTGGTGCTGACCCTGGGCTACGGGCGGCTGCCGTGGATCGCGCTGACCCTGGCCTGCTCCTTCGCCACCTACGGCTTCATCAAGAAGAAGGTCGGCATGGGCGGCCTGGAGTCGCTGGCGGCCGAGACGGCCCTCCAGTTCCTGCCGGCGCTCGGCTACCTGGCCTTCCTCGGCAGCCGCGGCGACACCACCTTCGCCTCGCACGGGGCCGGCCACGCCGCCCTGCTCGCCGCGTGCGGCGTCGTCACCGCCGTGCCGCTGATCTGCTTCGGCGCGGCGGCCATCCGCATCCCGCTGAGCATGCTGGGGCTGCTGCAGTACCTCGCGCCGGTCTTCCAGTTCGGGCTCGGACTGCTCTGGTTCCACGAGGAGATGCCGGCCGAGCGCTGGGCCGGCTTCGCCCTCGTCTGGCTCGCCCTGGCCCTGCTGACCTGGGACGCGCTGCGCGCCGCGCGGCGCGGCCGGATCGCGGTGCGCGACGCCGCGGTGGTGCCCGACGAGGCGGCGCCGCGCGGGGCCGTCACCGGCTGAGCGGCGGCGTCCACACGCACGGGTGCACGGGTGTACGCACGGCACTAACCTCCCGGGGCCTCGTACGCCTGCCTGCGGGAGCGGTGGGCACGGACCTTGTGGCGGTTGCCGCAGTGCTCCATGGAGCACCAGCGACGCCGGCCGGGGCGTGAGGTGTCCACGAAGACCAGTCGGCAGTCGTGGGCGGAGCATTCACGGACACGGTCGGCGTGGGGGCCGGAGAAGAGCTCCACTGCGTCCCGGGCTACGGCCGCCAGCACCTGGGTGCCGGTGACCGGGGTACGCCAGGAGCGGCCCCCGTCGGGAGCGAGACGCAGGGCGGGGGGACGCCAGGCGGCGGCCTCGTTGAGGACGACGAGGTCCGGGGCGGGGAGGGGTTCCCCGTGGACACGGGCGACGGCGATGTGCCAGAGCGCGTCGCGCAGGTAGCGGGCCGCGGCGACGTCCTCCGGGGAGACGGCGAGGCTACCCGGGTCGGGGCACAGCCGGGACGCCACCGCCCAGCGGACCAGGTCGGCGGGCTCGTGGAGGACCTCGTGGCGCGCGTAGGCGCCGGGGCCGCCCGTGGGCAGCAACTCAAGGGCGAGCGCGCCCGGATCGAAGCGGTAGGCGACTCCTTCGGATGAATGGAGGACCAGACCGATTGCGGGCTCCGTCATGTAACCAATATAACTGGTTACAGACCGGCCGAGAGCCGGAGGAGACGCGAACGAGGGGGCTCGGCATGGCAGTTCACTGGAAGCTCGTGGTCGACGCGGCGGATCCGCACCGGCAGGCCGCCTTCTGGGCGGAGGCCCTGGAGTACACGCTCGAGGACCACAGCGTGCTGATCGAGAAGTTGCTGGGGTTCGGCGCCGTGACGCAGGACGTCCTGACGGAGGCGGCCGGCCGCAAGGCCTGGCGGGACCTGGCCGCCGTGCGCCACCCCGACGACCCCTACGACGACGAGAAGGGCTCGGGCCTCGGGCGGCGCATCCTCTTCCAGCGGGTGCCCGAGGCCAAGACGGCGAAGAACCGGCTGCACATCGACCTCCATCCGGGCACGGGACGGCTGGAAGCGGAAGTGGCCCGGCTGGAAGGGCTCGGCGCGACGGTGCTGCGGCGGATAGCGGAGCCCTCCGGCACCTGGGTCACCATGGCCGACCCGGAGGGGAACGAGTTCGACGTCGAGTAGCCCGCCGGCCCTCCGGGCCTGCGGCACCCGCCTTGACGGCGGGGGCGGCGCGGTGACAACATCTCCATGCGTACGCAACTAATGCATACGCAAGGAGATGACGGGGTGTCGGACTCAGAGCGGACCTTCCTGTTCCTGGTGGGAAGCAGCCGCGCCGACGGCAACACCGAGACGTTGGCGCGGCACGCCGCCGAGCAGCTTCCGCCCGCGGTGGACCGGCGCTGGCTGCGGCTGAAGGACCTGCCGCTGCCGCTCTTCGAGGACCTCAGGCACGACGGCGACGGCCGCTATCCCGCACCGTCGGGGCACGCCGCCACACTCCTGGAGGCCACCTTGGCGGCCACCGACATCGTGGTGGTCTCCCCCCTGTACTGGTACAGCGTCTCGACCAGCACCAAGCTCTACCTGGACCACTGGTCGGGCTGGATGCGGGTGCCGGGGCTGGACTTCCTGGAGCGGATGCGCGGCAAGACCCTGTGGTCGGTGACCGTGCACGGCGGCCAGGACCCGGCGACCGCCGCCCCGCTGGTGGGGACGCTGCGCCACACGGCCGACTACGCAGGGATGCGCTGGGGCGGGGCGCTGCTGGGCTACGGCACCCGGCCGGGTGACGTGCTGCGGGACACGGCGGCCCTGGGCCGGGCCAAGACCTTCTTCGGCTGACCGGCGGCGGTCAGGCCGTGATGTCGCGGGTGGTGAAGCGGGCCCAGGCCGCGGAGCCGAACACGGCGACGTAGAGCGCCTGGAGCTGGAAGTTGCTGCGCATCTCGTCCCAGTAGACGGGGTCGCGGACCAGGTCGGCGAAGCTCAGCCAGTAGTGGGGGAAGAGGTAGGGCTGCACGGCGTGCAGTTGGGGGATGGTGTCGACGATCTGCACGGTGATCAGCAGACCCACGGTGGTGGCCATGGCGGCGATGCCGCTGTCGGTGAGCGTGGAGATGAACAGGCCCAGCGCGGCGATGCCGGTGAGCGAGGCGGCCACGACCACGGCGACCAGCAGGGCGCGCAACAGCCCCTCGGAGAAGGGGACCGTCGTGCCCGACAGCAGGGTGACGTCGCCGAGCGGGAAGAGCAAGGCGCCGGTCACCAGTGCCGAGACGGCCACGACGAGGGTGCCGATCAGGCAGAAGGCCAGGACGGAGGCGTATTTGGAGACCAGCAGACGGGTGCGCCCGGCCGGGGCCACCAGCAGATAGCGCAGGGTGCCCGCGTTGGCCTCGCCGGCGACGGCGTCACCGGCCACGACACCGATCGCCATGGGGAGGAAGAAGGGCAGCGTCGCGGCGAGCGAGGCGAAGACCAGGAAGAGACCGTTGTTGGTGATCAGCGCGACGAAGGCCGGGCCGTCACCGCCCCCGCCGCCGGCCGAGCCGCCGTCACCGGTCTCGATCCGCACCGCGATCCCGATGAGCACCGGGACCCCGGCCAGGACGGCCAGCAGCGCCAGGGTGCGCCAGCGGCGCAGCACGGTCACCAGTTCGCTGCGGAACAGCCCGAGCGAGCGGATCGGCCACACCGACCTGGTCAGGGTGTCAGCCTGCGACATCGAAGCCCTCTCCGGTCAGTGCGACGAACGCGTCCTCCAGTGACGCCCGTTCGACGCCGAAGCCGCGGACGCGGACCCCGGCGGCGACCAGTGCAGCGTTGAGGTCGGCCAGTTCGGGGAGTGCCGCGGGGTCCTGCGGCAGTTCCCCGGTGACCCGGTCGCCGTCGACGGCCAGGCCGGTGACCCCCTGCTCCTTCAGGACGCGCACCGCCTCGGCGGGGTCGGGGGTGGTGACCACCAGGCGTCCGGCGGAGGAGAGCGCCTCCACCGGGCCCTGGGTGATCAGCCGGCCGCGGGACATCACGGCGGCGTGGGTGCAGACCTGTTCGATCTCGTCGAGGAGGTGGGAGGAGAGGAAGACCGTGGTGCCGTCCGCCGCCAGCTCGCGGACGAGCGAGCGGATCTCCCGCATGCCCTGCGGGTCCAGGCCGTTGGTGGGCTCGTCCAGCACCAGCAGGTCGCGGGGCCGCAGCAGGGCGGCGGCCAGGCCGAGCCGCTGCTTCATGCCGAGGGAGTAGGCGCGCGCCTTCTTGCCCGCGGCGGCGGCCAGGCCGACCCTCTCCAGGGCCGCGTCGACCCGGTCCCCGCGGGTGCGGGGACCGGCGGTCGGATCGGCCGCGTCGAAGCGCAGCAGGTTGTCACGGCCGGAGAGGAAGCCGTACAGGGCGGGGCCCTCGATCAGCGCGCCCACGCGCGGCAGGACGCTGCGCACCGCGCGCGGCATGGGCTCGCCGAGTACCCGCGCCGTGCCTGAGGTCGGGGCGATGAGCCCCATGAGCATGCGGATCGTCGTCGTCTTCCCGGAGCCGTTGGGCCCCAGGAAGCCGAAGACGCTGCCCCGGGGGACGGCCAGGTCGAGGCCGTCGACGGCGAGCTGTCCACCGCGGTACCTCTTGGTGAGTCCGCTCGTGGAGATCGCGTGCTCACCGGTCTCGGCGGACGGCTCCCCCATCGGCGCTCCTTCGCTCTGTGCCGCTGCCTTGCTCCGTGCCCTACTCGGCGGCCGCGTCGGCGGCCTTGATCAGGGCGTCCTGGGTCACGGTGCCCACGTAGACCTTGCCGCTGTCGGTGATCAGGGCGTTCACCAGGCGGGTGCCGACCACCGTGCCGGTGCCGAACCCGCCCTTGACCTCCTTGCCGAAGGTGCCGAGCAGCCCCTGTCCGCCGAGGCCGGGGGCCTTGTCCCCGCCCTCGGACGGGCCGGCGTTCAGCGCCTCCTGAGGCAGCTTCAGCTCGGCGATCGAGTCCCAGCCCTTGCCGAGGACGCCAAGGCCCTCCAGGCCCTCCAAGCCGTCCAGGCCGCCGAGGTCACCGAACTCCTCGTGCGCCCCGCGGGCGTCCTGCCCGGCCTTCCCCTCGGCCTTCCCGTCCGCCTTCTCGCCGGCCTTCTCCGTCGTCACCTTCGCGCCCTTCGGCGGGGTGAAGTCGAAGACCGAGGCGGCGGGCCGGGAGAAGTCGACCTTGGTGAAGGCGACGTCGACGATGGCCTTGCCGCCGCCCCTCGGGGCGAGGGTGAACTTCAGCGGCACACCGGTGCCGGCGTCCACGCCGATCCGGATCGACCCGACCGTGGAGTCGGTGGCCTTGGGCCTGACCACCAGCTGGTAGGCGTCCCGCCCGGCGATGCGCGCGGTGCCGTCCACCGTGACGGTGGAGCTGTCGTCCGCCGCGTCGAGGATCTTCTTCGCGGCTTCCTGCGGGGTGGCCGGCCAGCCCTCGGGCAGTTCGCGGTCGCCCTTGGCCCGGTCCTCACCCTGCGCCTCCCGCGGGAGACCGGTGAGGTGGTAGGCCTGGTTGCTGCCGCTGTCGTAGGCCCAGACCTCGTCACCATTGTGGATGAGGCTGTACTCCGCAGCGTTCCGGACGATCGACACCTTCTGCTTCTGCGGGCCGTCGGCCGCGACGCGCAAGGTGTGGGAGCCGGCCAGCAGCTGGGTGAGCTGCTCCTTCGGGTCGGCCGAGGAGTCCCCGCGGCCGCCACCGCCGCCGCCGAACGGCCCACCGGCGCCCGTGGCGCCGGTCAGCAGGGCCGGCAGGCCGAAGTCCGTGCTGATGCGGACCGAGCCGGAGATCGTCTGGGTGTCCGAGGCCGCGACCTTCGCGATCAGCTCCTCGGCCGTGATCCCGGGCAGATCCGGGCTGCCCGCGTTCGCGAGCGCCGGTACGAGCCCGATGGTCGCCGCGGCGACCCCCGCCGCCGCCACCGGGACCGCGTAACGTATCGCCTTGGTCCGCCGCCGGGGCTCCCGGTCGTCGTCCATGGGCTGGATGGGTGCCATTACGTCCCTACCTCCGTCGTCAACGGCGGGTTCCCGTCATCGTCGCACTCGTCCACCTCGGGCCATTGTCACCCGATCCGCCGTGTGGTGGTGCCTCTTATCCCATCAATCCGGCCACTCGGGCGCATCGCCCGCCGGGATCAACTCGGCGTACTCCTCTGGGATGACGATCCCTGACAACGGTTCAGGGCGGAAGGCACCCCTCGCCGCCGGTGACCGCGCGGGCGCCGGGGGGACGGCCGTCCGGGTCACCTCTGGGCCGACCGGGCCGAACTAGCCCGCGCGGTGCACCACGGCCTCGCAGAGCCCCTCCAGGGCCTGCTTGGCGGCACAGTCGGGGAGCGGCGCCAGCAGGGCCCGTGCCTCGTCCGCGTAGCGCACGGTGTCGCGCCGGGCCTGCTCCAGCGCCGGATGGGCGCGCATCAGCTCCAGCGCCTCGGCGTGCCGCCGGTCGTCCGTCAGATCGCCGTCCAGCAGTTCGCACAGCCGCAGGTCGTCCGCCGAGGCGAAACCGTTGGCCTTGGCCACGGCCGAACGCAGGTGCAGCACCGGCAGGGTCGGCACGCCCTCGCGCAGGTCCGTGCCCGGGGTCTTGCCGGACTCGTGCGAGTCGCTGGCGATGTCCAGCACGTCGTCGGCGAGCTGGAAGGCCGTGCCGACGCGCTCCCCGTACTGGGTGAGGATGTCGACGACGCTCTCGTCCGCGCCGGACATCATGGCGCCGAAGCGGCACGAGACGGCGATCAGCGAACTCGTCTTGCCGGCGATCACTTCCAGGTAGTGGTCGATCGGGTCGCGTCCGTCGCGCGGGCCGACGGTCTCCAGGATCTGTCCGGTGACCAGCCGCTCGAAGGCCTCGGCCTGGATGCGTACGGCCTCCGGCCCGAGGTCGGCCAGTATGTGCGAGGCCTTGGAGAACAGGAAGTCGCCGGTCAGCACGGCGACCGAGTTGTCCCAGCGGGCGTTGGCGCTCGGCACGCCGCGGCGCACCGCGGCCTCGTCCATGACGTCGTCGTGGTACAGCGTCGCCAGGTGCGTCAGCTCCACCACCACGGCCGACGGCACGATGCCGGGCGCGTGCGGGTCGCCGAACTGGGCGGCCAGCAGCGACAGCAGCGGACGGAACCGCTTCCCGCCCGCGTGCACGAGGTGGCGGGCCGCCTCCGTGATGAACGGCACATCGCTCTTGGTTGCCTCCAGGAGGCCTGCCTCGACGGCGGACAGCCCGGCGCGGACGGCGGACTCGAGGTCCTCGTCCATTACGCTCAGCCCGAAGGGCCCGACGACGGTCGTCACCTGGGATTCTCCTGTCGCTGAGATCACTTCTGCGGCTTGCGGCGTGGCGCTGCACTACACCTGGCAGAGTAACCGGTCGCCTCTCGATCACTGCGAGGGCATGGCCCCCGCGGGCCACTACGCCCGGTTTTGCCCGCGTGTACGGCAGGTCCTCTCCGGTGCCGCGCCCGGCCGCGGGGCCCCACCGCCGCCTCGCACACCCCCCGCACGGCACCCGGAGCGGGCTCCGCGAGGGGCCTGCGTCGCTGTTCCGCCTTCCCCGCGAGCCGCCCGCCATGCCGAGCCATGCCGAACGGCGCGGCCCCCGCCAAGTGCGGGGAGCCGCGCCGTGGATGGCCGCACGGGCCGGGCCGTGCGGTGGGGTCAGCGGACGAAGACGCCCGCCTGGCCGGCGAGGTCCAGGAAGTACTGGGGCGCGACACCCAGCACGAGGGTGACCGCCACGCCCAGTGCGATGGCCGTGGACGTCAGCGGCGAGGGCACGGCGACCGTGGGGCCGTCGGCCTTGGGCTCGCTGAAGAACATGAGCACGATGACCCGGATGTAGAAGAACGCCGCGATGGCGGACGAGATCACACCCACGATCACCAGTGGCACCGCCCCGCCCTGCGCGGCGGCGCTGAAGACCGCGAACTTCCCGGCGAAGCCGGACGTCAGCGGGATGCCGGCGAAGGCGAGCAGGAAGACCGCGAAGACCGCGGCCACCAGCGGGGAACGCCGTCCCAGGCCCGCCCAGCGCGACAGGTGCGTGGCCTCCCCGCCGGCGTCGCGCACCAGCGTGACGACGGCGAAGGCGCCCAGCGTCACGAAGGAGTACGCCGCCAGGTAGAAGAGCACCGAGGAGACGCCCTCCGGCGTGGCGGCGATGACACCGGCCAGGATGAAGCCGGCGTGCGCGATCGAGGAGTAGGCGAGCAGGCGCTTCACGTCGGTCTGGGTGACCGCGACGATCGCGCCGACCAGCATCGTGAGGATCGCGACGCCCCACAGCACCGGCCGCCAGTCCCAGCGCAGCTCCGGCAGGACCACGTAGAGCAGCCGCAGCAGCGCGCCGAAGGCGGCGACCTTGGTGGCCGCGGCCATGAAGCCGGTGACCGGGGTCGGAGCGCCCTCGTAGACGTCCGGCGTCCACATGTGGAACGGCACGGCGCCCACCTTGAACAGCAGGCCCATGCCGACCAGCGCGGCGCCGATCAGCAGCAGCGCGTCGTTGCCCGCGGAGTCGGCCAGCGCCGGGTTGAGCTTGGCGGTACCGTCCACGACCGACGCGATGCCGGAGTAGGAGACGGTGCCCGCGTAGCCGTACAGCAGGGCGATGCCGAACAGCAGGAAGGCGGAGGAGAAGGCGCCCAGCAGGAAGTACTTGACCGCCGCCTCCTGCGACATCGCACGCCGCCGCCGGGCGAGGGCGCAGAGCAGGTAGAGCGGGAGGGAGAAGACCTCCAGGGCCACGAAGAGCGTCAGCAGGTCGTTGGCCGCCGGGAAGATCAGCATGCCGCCGACGGCGAACATCAGCAGCGGGAAGACCTCGGTGGTGGTGAAACCGGCCTTGACGGCGTTCTTCTCCTGGTCGCTGCCCGGCACCGCGGAGCCCTGCGCGGCGAAGGAGTCGACGTGCCGGCCGTGCGCCTTGGGGTCGAGCCGGCGCTCGGCGAAGGTGAACACCCCGACCAGGCCCACCAGCAGGATCGTGCCCTGCAGGAAGAGGGCCGGGCCGTCGACGGCGACCGCGCCCATGGCGGCGATGTGGGCCTTCGTCGTGGCGTAGCCGCCCGCCGCGAGCGCCACGACCGCGGCGAAGGCGGCGGCCATGCCGACGACCGCGAGGCCGACCTGCCCGGTGTAGCGCAGGCGCCGCGGCAGGAACGCCTCGATGAGGATGCCGAGGATGGCCACACCGAAGACGATCAGGACCGGAGCCAGCTGGGCGTACTCGATCTTCGGCGCGTTGATCTTGTCGGCGGCGAGCGGTGCCGCCGTTGTCCACAGGCTGTGGACAGCAACTGTGCTGCTCACTTGGATGCCTCCAGCGCCGGCTTGGGGTCGGTCTTGTGCACGTCGGAGAGCGTCTGCTGCACCGCCGGGTTGACGACGTCGGTGAGCGGCTTCGGGTACACCCCGAGCACGATCAGCAGCGCGATCAGCGGCGCCACGACGGCGAGTTCCCGGACCTTCAGGTCGGGCATCCCCTGTACCTCGGCCTTCACCGGGCCGGTCATCGTCCGCTGGTACAGGACGAGGACGTACAGCGCGGCGAGGACGATGCCGGTGGTGGCGATGATCCCGACGGCCGGGTAGCGGCTGAACGTCCCGACGAGGACGAGGAACTCGCTGACGAAGGGGGCGAGCCCCGGCAGCGAGAGGGTGGCCAGACCGCCGATCAGGAAGGTGCCGGCCAGCACCGGGGCCACCTTCTGCACCCCGCCGTAGGACGCGATGAGACGGGAGCCGCGACGGGAGATCAGGAAGCCCGCGACCAGCATCAGCGCGGCGGTGGAGATGCCGTGGTTGACCATGTACAGCGTCGCCCCGCCCTGACCCTGGGAGGTCATCGCGAAGATGCCCAGGATGATGAAGCCGAAGTGGGAGATCGACGCGTACGCGACCAGCCGCTTGATGTCGCGCTGGCCGACGGCGACCAGGGCGCCGTAGACGATGCTGATCAGCGCCAGCACCAGGATCACCGGCGTCGCCCACTTGCTGGCCTCGGGGAAGAGCTGGAGGCAGAAGCGGAGCATCGCGAAGGTGCCGACCTTGTCGACGACCGCGGTGATGAGCACCGCGACCGGCGCCGTGGCCTCGCCCATGGCGTTGGGCAGCCAGGTGTGCAGCGGGAACAGCGGGGCCTTCACCGCGAACGCGAAGAAGAAGCCGAGGAAGAGGGCGCGTTCCGCGGTGGCGGACATGTCCAGCTTCCCGGCCGCCCGGGCCTGCAGGATCTCCTGGAGGGAGAAGGTGCCCTGGCCGAGCTGGTCGGCGGTGACGGCGTAGAGCCCGATGACCGCGGCCAGCATGATGAGCCCGCCGGCCAGGTTGTAGAGCAGGAACTTCACCGCCGCGTAGGAGCGCTGACGGGCCGCCTCCTCCTCGCCGTGCTCGTGGGCACGGTCCCCGAAGCCGCCGATGAGGAAGTACATCGGGATGAGCATGGCCTCGAAGAAGATGTAGAACAGGAAGACGTCCGTGGCCTCGAAGGAGATGATCACCATCGCCTCGACCAGCAGGATCAGCGCGAAGAAGCCCTGGGTGGGCCGCCAGCGGCGGTTGGGGTTCTTCTCCTCCAGAGGGTCGGCGTCGTGCCAGCCCGCGGCGATGACGAACGGGACGAGCAACGCGGTCAGCCCGATGAGCGCGACGGCGATGCCGTCCACGCCGAGTTCGTAGCGGACCCCGAAGTCGGCGATCCACGCGTGGGACTCGCCGAGCTGGTACCGGGCCCCGCCCGGGTCGAAGCGGACGAACACGATCGCGGCCAGCACGAGCGTCGCCAGTGAGACGGCCAGCGCCAGCCACTTGGCGGCCTCGCGCCGCGCCGCCGGCACGGCGGCGGTGGCGATCGCGCCGAGCGCCGGCAGGCCGGCGGTCAGGGTGAGCAGGGGGAAGGACATCAGGCAACACCCCTCATCAGCAGCGTCGCGGCGACCAGCACCGCGGTGCCCGCCAGCATCGACACGGCGTAGCTGCGCACGTAACCGTTCTGGAGGCGGCGCATCCGGCCGGAGAGGCCGCCGACGGCGGCCGCGGTGCCGTTGACGACGCCGTCCACACCCTTGTGGTCCACGTAGACCAGACCGCGGGTGAGGTACTCGCCGGGCAGCACCAGGGCGACGTGGTTGAAGTCGTCCTGGAGCAGGTCGCGCCGGGCGGCGCGGGTGAGCCAGCTGCCGCGCGGGGCGACGGACGGCACCGGGCGGCGTCCGTACACGGCCCAGGCCAGGGCGACGCCGAGCACCATCACCACCATCGTGGCGCCGGTGACGGCGGCCGCGCCGATCGGCGGGTGGCCCTCCTCATGACCGGTGACCGGCTCCAGCCACTTCACGAAGGCCTCGTTCCAGCTGAACAGGAAGCCCGCGAAGACCGAGCCGAAGGCCAGGACGACCATGGGGATCGTCATCGACTTCGGCGACTCGTGCGGGTGCGGCTCGTGGCCGTCCGCGTCCTGCTGCCAGCGCTTCTCGCCGAAGAAGGTCATCAGCATCACGCGGGTCATGTAGAACGCGGTGATCGCCGCGCCCAGCAGGGCCGCGCCGCCGAGGATCCAGCCCTCGGTGCCGCCCTTGGCGAAGGCGGCCTCGATGATCTTGTCCTTGGAGAAGAAGCCGGACAGTCCCGGGAAGCCGATGATCGCCAGGTAGCCGAGACCGAAGGTGACGAAGGTGACCGGCATGTACTTCCGCAGGGCCCCGTACTTGCGCATGTCCACCTCGTCGTTCATGCCGTGCATGACCGATCCGGCGCCGAGGAAGAGCCCGGCCTTGAAGAAGCCGTGGGTGACCAGGTGCATGATCGCGAAGACGTAGCCGATCGGGCCGAGGCCGGCGGCCATCACCATGTAGCCGATCTGCGACATCGTCGAGCCGGCCAGCGCCTTCTTGATGTCGTCCTTGGCGCAACCGACGATCGCACCGAAGAGCAGCGTGACCGCGCCGACCGTCACCACGGCCACCTGCGCGGTGGGCGCGGCGTTGAAGATCACGCCGGAGCGGGTGATCAGGTAGACGCCGGCGGTCACCATCGTCGCCGCGTGGATCAGGGCCGAGACCGGGGTCGGGCCCTCCATCGCGTCGCCGAGCCAGGACTGCAGCGGGACCTGGGCCGACTTGCCGCAGGCGGCGAGCAGCAGCATCAGGCCGATGCCGGTCAGGACGCCCTCACCCGCCTTGTCCACCTGGCCGAAGAGCGGCTCGAAGGTGAAGGTGCCGAAGGTGGTGAACAGCAGCATGATCGCGATCGACAGGCCGACGTCACCGACGCGGTTGACGATGAAGGCCTTCTTGGCCGCGGTCGCCGCGCTGGGCTTGTGCTGCCAGAAGCCGATCAGCAGGTACGAGGCCAGGCCCACGCCCTCCCAGCCGACGTACAGCAGCAGGTAGTTGTCGGCGAGGACCAGCAGGAGCATCGCCGCGAGGAAGAGGTTGAGGTAGCCGAAGAAGCGGCGGCGCCGCTCGTCGTGCTCCATGTAGCCGATCGAGTAGATGTGGATGAGCGTGCCCACACCGGTGATCAGCAGGGCGAAGGTCATCGACAGCTGGTCCAGCTGGAAGGCCACGTCCGCGTGGAAGCCGCCGACGGAGATCCAGGTGAAGGCGGTCGAGTGCAGCGCGCGGTCCTCGCCGCCGCGGCCCAGCATGTCGAAGAAGAGCACCGCCGCGCCGACGAAGGACGCCCCCGCGAGCGTGGTGCCGATCCAGTGGCCCGTGCGGTCCAGCCTCCGTCCGCCGGTGAGCAGCACGCCGGCGCCCAGCAGCGGCAGGAGGACGAGCCATCCGATCAAGTAGTCCACTTTCGCTACCCCTTAGAGCTTCATCAGGCTGGCGTCGTCGACCGAGGCCGAGTGGCGGGAGCGGAAGATCGTCACGATGATCGCCAGGCCCACGACCACCTCGGCGGCGGCGACGACCATCGTGAAGAAGGCGATGATCTGGCCGTCGAGGTTGCCGTGCATGCGGGAGAAGGTGACGAACGCCAGGTTGGCGGCGTTCAGCATCAGCTCGACGCACATGAAGACGACGATCGCGTTGCGCCGGATCAGCACCCCGGCCGCGCCGATGGTGAACAGCAGCGCCGACAGGTACAGGTAGTTGACCGGATTCACTTCGACGCCTCCTCGGAGCGCTGTTCCAGCTCGGCGACCTTGGCGACCGCCTCCGCGGACACGTCCCGGTACTGGCCGCGGCCGCGCAGCGTCGGGCTGACGCTGAGCTCCGAGACCGTGCCGTCCGGCAGCAGGCCGGGGACGTCGACCGCGTTGTTGCGGGCGTAGACGCCGGGCGCGGGGAGCGGGGTGATCTGCTTGCCCTCGCGCACGCGCCGCTCGGCGAGTTCGCGCTGGGTGGCACGGGCCTCGGTGCGCTCGCGGTGGGTGAGGACCATCGCGCCGATCGCGGCGGTGATGAGCAGCGCGCCGGTGATCTCGAAGGCCCACACGTACTTGGTGAAGATCAGCGAGGCGAGTCCCTCGACGTTGCCGCCCGCGTTGGCCTGGCCGAGCCCCTGGAAGTTCTTGATCGAGGCGTTGGCGATGCCGGCGATCAGCAGCACGCCGAAGCCGAGGCCGGCTCCGGCGGCCAGCCAGCGCTGCCCCTTCAGCGTCTCCTTGAGCGAGTCGGCGGCGGTGATGCCGACCAGCATGACGACGAAGAGGAAGAGCATCATGATCGCGCCGGTGTAGACGACGATCTGGACGACGCCGAGGAAGTACGCGCCCTGGGCCAGGTAGAAGACCGCCAGGACGATCATCGTCCCGGCCAGCGACAGTGCGCTGTGCACGGCCTTCTTCATCAGCACGGTCGAGAGCGCGCCGAGCACCGCGACGGTGCCGAGCACCCAGAACTGGACCGCCTCCCCGGTGGAGGTGGTGTACGCGGCCAGCGTGGTCACGTCGTTCATGCCTCGCCTCCCGTCCCGGCCGGAGCGGCGCCGCCCGTCGCGGGGACCTCGGTGCCCGCCGTGCCGTCGCCGTCCCGCTCGCCCTCCACCGTCTCGTCCGGCTTCTCGCCCATGGAGACCGCGACCTGACGCTCGGTCCCGGGGGCCGCGTGCGTCACCGCGCCGCGGTAGTAGTCGCCCTCGTCCATGCCGGGGAAGATCGCGTGGGGGCTGTCGACCATGCCCTCCTCCAGGCCCGCGAGCAGCTGCTCCTTGGTGAAGATCAGCGACTCGCGGCTGCTGTCGGCGAGCTCGTACTCGTTGGTCATGGTCAGCGCCCGCGTCGGGCAGGCCTCGATGCACAGCCCGCACAGGATGCAGCGGGCGTAGTTGATCTGGTAGACGCGGCCGTAGCGCTCACCCGGCGAGTAGCGCTCCTCGTCGGTGTTGTCGGCGCCCTCGACGTAGATCGCGTCGGCCGGGCAGGCCCAGGCGCACAGCTCGCAGCCCACGCACTTCTCCAGCCCGTCCGGGTGGCGGTTGAGCTGGTGGCGGCCGTGGAACCGCGGCGCGGTCGGCTTCTTCTCCTCGGGGTACTGCTCGGTCAGCCGCTTCTTGAACATGGCCTTGAAGGTCACGCCGAAGCCCGCCACCGGGCCCAGGAACTCAGGCATCGTCGGCCTCCTTGCCTACGAGTTGACGCTCCGCGCGGGACGGCCGCCGCGGGACGGGCGGCAGCTCCTGGCCGGGCAGCGGCGGCACGGGGTACCCGCCCGCCATGGGATCGAACGGCTCCTGCGGCCCGGCCTGTTCGGCCGCCTCCTTCGCCTTCTCGCCGCGGTCGCGGAAGACGTCGAAGACCAGCGAGACCAGGAGCAGCAGGACGATCCCTCCGCCGACGTAGAGCACGATCGACTGGAAGTCGTAGTTCTCGTTGCGCAGCGCCCGGACGGTGGCGACCAGCATCAGCCACACCATCGAGACCGGGATCAGGACCTTCCAGCCCAGCTTCATCAACTGGTCGTAGCGGACGCGGGGCAGCGTGCCGCGCAGCCAGATGAAGAAGAAGAGCAGCAACTGCACCTTCACCACGAACCACAGCAGCGGCCACCAGCCGTGGTTGGCGCCCTCCCAGAAGGTGCTGATGGGCCAGGGGGCCCGCCAGCCGCCCAGGAAGAGGGTGGTCGCCACCGCCGAGACGGTCACCATGTTCACGTACTCGGCGAGCATGAAGAGCGCGAACTTGATCGACGAGTACTCGGTGTTGAAGCCGCCGACCAGGTCGCCCTCGGACTCGGGCATGTCGAAGGGGGCACGGTTGGTCTCGCCGACCATCGTGCCGATGTAGATGATGAAGGAGACCGGCAGCAGCAGGACGTACCAGCGGTCCTCCTGCTGGGCGACGATCTGCGAGGTCGACATCGAGCCGGAGTAGAGGAAGACCGACGCGAAGGCGACGCCCATCGCGATCTCGTACGAGATCATCTGCGCGCAGGAGCGCAAACCCCCGAGCAGCGGGTACGTCGAGCCGGACGACCAGCCGGCCAGCACGATGCCGTAGATGCCGACGGAGGCGGTGGCCAGGATGTAGAGGACGCCGATCGGGAGGTCGGTGAGCTGCATCGGCGTACGGTGACCGAAGATCGAGATCTCGTTGCCCGCCGGGCCGAAGGGGATCACCGCGACCGCCATAAAGGCCGGGATGGCCGCCACGATCGGCGCCAGCACGTAGACGACCTTGTCGGCCTTCTTGACGATGAGGTCTTCCTTGAGCATCAGCTTGATGCCGTCGGCGAGCGACTGGAGCATGCCCCAGGGGCCGTGCCGGTTGGGGCCGATGCGCAGCTGCATCCACGCGACGACCTTGCGCTCCCACACGATGGAGAAGAGCACGGTCACCATCAGGAACGCGAAGCAGAAGACCGCCTTGATGGCGATCAGCCACCACGGGTCCCGCCCGAACATGGACAGGTCCTCGGCGGCGAGGGTCGTCAGTCCCGTCACGGGGTCACCTCCAGTGCGGCAGCGGCGTCCACGGCGGCCGGGGCGATCCGGACGACCTGGCCCGGCAGGGCGCCGGTGTCCGAGGCGACTCCCCCGCCGGCCGAGTTGAGGGGCACCCACACGACCCGGTCGGCCATCGCCGTCACCTGCAGCGGCAGCCGGACCGAGCCCAGCGGGCCGGTCACCTCCATCAGCTCGCCCTCGGCGACGCCGATCTCCTGCGCGGTCGTCGCCGACACGCGCGCGACCGCCGGGTGGCGGGTGCCCGCGAGGGCGTCGTCACCCTGTTGCAGCAGGCCCCGGTCGAGCAGCAGCCGGTGGCCCGCGAGGACCGCCTCGCCGCTGCCGGGCTTCGGCAGCTGGTGGCCGGTCTCCTGCGGAGCCTCGGCGCGCGGGCCCTCGTACGGGGCGAGCCGGGACAGCTCGGCGCGAGCCGAGCGGACGTCGGCGAGGCCCAGGGAGACGTCCATGGCGTCGGCCAGCATGGTCAGCACCCGGGCGTCCGGGTACTGGTGGCGCTGGACCTGCTGGGCCGGCTTGATCGCGGCCTCGAAGAGCCGTACCCGGCCTTCCCAGTTGAGGAAGGTGCCGGCCTTCTCGGCGACCGCGGCGACCGGCAGGACGACGTCGGCGCGGTCGGTGACCTCGCCGGGTCGCTGCTCCAGGCTGACCACGAAGCCCGCCGCGTCCAGGGCCGCGCGGGCCCGGGCCGGGTCGGGCAGGTCGGCCGGCTCGACGCCGCCGACCAGCAGCGCTCCGAGCTCGCCGCTCGCGGCCGCCTCCAGGATCCGGCCGGTGTCGCGGCCGTGGCGGGACGGGAGCGTGGTCACGCCCCAGACCTCGGCGACCTCGTCGCGGGCCCGCGGGTCGGCGACCGGACGGCCGCCGGGCAGCAGCCCGGGCAGGGCACCCGCCTCGACGGCACCGCGCTCGCCCGCGCGGCGCGGGATCCACGCCAGCCGGGCCCCGGACGCCTGGGCGAACCGCACGACCGCGGTCAGCGCGCCGGGGACGGCCGCCAGCCGCTCGCCGACCAGGACGACCGCGCCCTCGGCGCGCAGCGCCTCGTGGGCGGTCAGGCCGTTGCCGTCCAGGCCGACGCCACTGGCCAGGGCGTCCAGCCACTCGGTCTCGGTGCCGGGCGCGGCGGGCAGCAGGGTGCCGCCCGCCTTCTCCAGCCCGCGCGTGGCGAACGGCGCCAGCGCGAAGGTGCGCTGCTTGTGCCCCCGCCAGGCCTTGCGCAGCCGCAGGAAGACGCCGGGCGCCTCCTCCTCGGCCTCCAGTCCGGCCAGCAGGACGGCGGGGGCCTTCTCCAGCAGGGTGTAGGTGACGCCGTCGCCGGACAGGTCCCGGCCGCGGCCGGCCACGACGGCCGCCAGGAAGTCGGCCTCCTCCGCGGAGTGGGCGCGGGCCCGGAAGTCGACGTCGTTGGTGTCGAGGGCGACGCGGGCGAACTTGGCGTAGGCGTACGCGTCCTCGACGGTGAGCCGGCCACCGGTCAGCACGCCGGTGCGGCCGCGGGCCGCCGCGAGTCCGCGGGCCGCGGCCTCCAGGGCCTCGGGCCAGCTCGTGGGCTCCAGTTCACCGCTGTCGGCGTTGCGGACCAGCGGGGTGGTGAGCCGCTCCGGGCGCTGCGCGTAGCGGAAGCCGAAGCGGCCCTTGTCGCAGATCCACTCCTCGTTGACCTCGGGGTCGTCCTGCGCGAGCCGGCGCATGACCTTGCCGCGCCGGTGGTCGGTGCGGGTGGCGCAGCCCCCCGCACAGTGCTCGCACACGCTCGGCGAGGAGACCAGGTCGAAGGGCCGGGACCGGAAGCGGTAGGCCGCCGAGGTCAGGGCGCCGACCGGGCAGATCTGGATGGTGTTGCCGGAGAAGTACGACTGGAAGGGGTCGCCCTCACCGATGCCGACCTGCTGCAGCGCTCCGCGCTCCACCAGCTCGATCATCGGGTCGCCGGCGATCTGCTGCGAGAAGCGGGTGCAGCGCGCGCACAGCACGCAGCGCTCGCGGTCCAGCAGCACCTGGGTGGAGATCGGGACCGGCTTCTCGTAGGTCCGCTTGCGGCCCTCGAAGCGGGTGTCGGACTGACCGGCGGACATCGCCTGGTTCTGCAGCGGGCACTCGCCGCCCTTGTCGCAGACGGGGCAGTCCAGCGGGTGGTTGATGAGCAGCAGCTCCATCACCCCGCGCTGGGCCTTGTCCGCGACCTCGGAGGTGAGCTGGGTCCTGACGACCATCCCGTCGGTGCAGGTGATGGTGCAGGACGCCATCGGCTTGCGCTGGCCCTCGACCTCGACGATGCACTGGCGGCAGGCGCCCGCGGGGTCGAGGAGGGGGTGGTCGCAGAAGCGCGGGATCTCGATGCCGATCAGTTCGGCGGCACGGATCACCAGGGTGCCCTTCGGCACGGAGATCTCGACACCGTCGATGCTGACGGACACCAGGTCCTCGGGCGGCACCGCCGCCTCACCGGAGGCGGCGTTGGTCGTGACGGTCACGCGTTCACCTCCAGGTGAGACTTGTCGGCCCAGACCGTGGACTTGGACGGGTCGAAGGGGCAGCCGCGGCCCTCCAGGTGCTCCACGTACTCGTCGCGGAAGTACTGGAGGGAGGAGAAGATCGGGCTGGCCGCTCCGTCGCCGAGGGCGCAGAAGGACTTGCCGTTGATGTTGTCGGCGATGTCGGCGAGCTTGTCGAGGTCCGCCAGGGTCCCCTTGCCGGCCTCGATGTCCCGCAGCAACTGGACGAGCCAGTAGGTGCCCTCGCGGCAGGGGGTGCACTTGCCGCAGGACTCGTGGGCGTAGAACTCGGTCCAGCGCGTGACGGCCCGCACCACGCAGGTCGTCTCGTCGAAGCACTGCAGCGCCTTGGTGCCGAGCATGGAGCCCGCGGCGCCGACGCCCTCGTAGTCCAGCGGGACGTCGAGGTGCTCGTCGGTGAACATCGGCGTCGAGGAGCCGCCCGGGGTCCAGAACTTCAGCCGGTGGCCGGGCCGCATGCCGCCGCTGAGGTTCAGCAGCTGGCGCAGCGTGACGCCCAGCGGGGCCTCGTACTGGCCGGGGTTGGCGACGTGGCCGCTGAGCGAGTACAGCGTGAAGCCCGGGGACTTCTCGCTGCCCATCGAACGGAACCAGTCCTTGCCCTTGAGCAGGATCGACGGCACCGAGGCGATGGACTCGACGTTGTTGACCACCGTCGGGCAGGCGTACAGGCCCTCGACCGCCGGGAAGGGCGGGCGCAGCCGGGGCTGGCCGCGCCGTCCCTCCAGGGAGTCCAGCAGCGCGGTCTCCTCACCGCAGATGTACGCGCCGGCGCCGGCGTGCACGGTCAGCTCCAGGTCGAAGCCGCTGCCGAGGATGTCCTTGCCGAGGAGACCGGCCTCGTACGCCTCGGCGACCGCGTGGTGCAGCCGCCGCAGCACGGGGACGACCTCGCCGCGCAGGTAGATGAAGGCGTGGTTGGAGCGGATCGCGTGGCAGGCGATCACCATGCCCTCGATGAGGGAGTGCGGGTTGGCGAAGAGCAGCGGGATGTCCTTGCAGGTGCCGGGCTCCGACTCGTCCGCGTTGACGACGAGGTAGTGCGGCTTGCCGTCGCCCTGCGGGATGAACTGCCACTTCATCCCGGTGGGGAAGCCCGCGCCGCCGCGGCCGCGCAGGCCGGACTCCTTGACGAGGGCGATCACGTCGTCCGGGGGCAGGGCCAGCGCCTTGCGCAGGCCCTCGTAGCCCTCGTGGCGGCGGTACGTGTCGAGGGTCCAGGACTGCGGATCGTCCCAGAAGGCCGAGAGAACGGGTGACAGCACCTTCTCCGCCGAGTCGACCATGGTCACCGGTCCTCCTCACCTTCCGTCGGACGCTCCTGCGTGACGGGTCCCGCCGGGTGCTCCGGGTCGGAGACCGCGGAGTCCAACGGAGCGTCGTGGGAGCTGGGATGGGCCGGGGGCGTCTCGTCCTGCGGCGGGGCGGAGGTCTGCCGGGGCACGCCGGCCCCGGTGCCCGGCAGCGACTCGCCCCGGGCGAGCCGCAGGCCCGCCAGCGAGGCGGGGCCGGCGCCGCCGGTCGCCTCGACGGCGCCGGGGCGCTCGTCGGGGAACCCGGCCAGGATCCGGGACGTCTCCTTGTACGTGCACAGCGGAGCGCCGCGGGTGGGTTCGACGGTGCGGCCGGCGCGGAGGTCGTCGACGAGCCGCTTGGCCGAGGCGGGGTCCTGGTTGTCGAAGAACTCCCAGTTGACCATCACCACGGGGGCGAAGTCGCACGCCGCGTTGCACTCGATGTGCTCCAGCGTGATCTTGCCGTCCTCGGTGGTCTCGCCGTTCCCGACGCCGAGGTGCTGCTTGAGCTCGTCGAAGATCGCGTCGCCGCCCATGACCGCGCACAGGGTGTTGGTGCAGACCCCGACCTGGTACTCGCCGGAGGGCCCCCGCCGGTACATCGAGTAGAAGGTGGCCACCGCGGTGACCTCGGCCGTGGTCAGCCCCAGCTGTTCGGCGCAGAAGCGCACCCCGGTGCGGGAGACGTAGCCCTCCTGCGCCTGCACCAGGTGCAGCAGCGGCAGCAGGGCGCTGCGGCTGCCGGGGTAGCGCGCGATGACCTTCGCCGCGTCCGCGTCCAGTTGTTGCCGTACGTCGGCCGGGTAGTCCGGCGCGGGCATCGCGGGGATGCCGAGTGATACCTCAGTCACCGGTCGACGCCTCCCATCACGGGGTCGATGGACGCCACCGCGACGATGACGTCGGCGACCTGGCCGCCCTCGCACATCGCCGCCATGGTCTGCAGGTTGGTGAAGGACGGATCGCGGAAGTGGACGCGGAAGGGGCGGGTGCCCCCATCGCTGACCACGTGGACGCCGAGTTCGCCCTTGGACGACTCGACGGCGACGTACGCCTGGCCGGCCGGGACCCGGAAGCCCTCGGTCACCAGCTTGAAGTGGTGGATCAGGGCCTCCATGGAGGTGCCCATGATCTTCTTGATGTGGTCGAGCGAGTTGCCGAGCCCGTCCGGGCCGAGCGCGAGCTGCGCGGGCCAGGCGATCTTCTTGTCGGCGACCATGACCGGGCCGGGCTGCAGCCGGTCCAGGCACTGCTCGACGATGTCCAGCGACTGCCGCATCTCCTCCAGGCGGAGCAGGAACCGCCCGTAGGAGTCGCAGGTGTCGACGGTCGGCACCTCGAACTCGTAGTTCTCGTAGCCGCAGTACGGCTGCGACTTGCGCAGGTCGTGCGGCAGGCCCGTGGAGCGCAGGATCGGGCCCGTGGCGCCGAGCGCCATGCAGCCGGCCAGGTCCAGGTAGCCCACGTCCTGCATGCGGGCCTTGAAGATCGGGTTGCCGGTGGCGAGCTTGTCGTACTCGGGGAGGTTCTTGCGGAACTTCTTCACGAACTCGCGGACCTGGTCCACGGCGCCGGGCGGCAGGTCCTGGGCGAGGCCGCCGGGGCGGATGTACGCGTGGTTCATCCGCAGGCCGGTGATCAGCTCGAAGACGTCCAGGATCATCTCGCGGTCACGGAAACCGTAGATCATGATCGTGGTGGCGCCGAGCTCCATGCCGCCGGTGGCGATGGCCACCAGGTGCGAGGAGATGCGGTTGAGCTCCATCAGCATCACGCGGATGACCGAGGCGCGGTCCGGGACCGCGTCGGTGATGCCGAGCAGCTTCTCCACCGCCAGGCAGTACGCCGTCTCGTTGAAGAACGGCGTGAGGTAGTCCATGCGCGTCACGAACGTGGACCCCTGGGTCCAGGTCCGGAACTCCATGTTCTTCTCGATGCCGGTGTGGAGGTAGCCGATGCCGCAGCGGGCCTCGGTGACCGTCTCGCCGTCGATCTCGAGGATCAGCCGGAGCACACCGTGGGTCGACGGGTGCTGGGGGCCCATGTTGACGACGATGCGCTCGTCGTCGGCCTTGCCGACGGTCTCGGACAGCTCGTCCCAGTCGCCGCCGGTGACCGTGAAGACCCGGCCCTCGGTGGTCTCCCGCTCCGATGCCTGCCGGGGTGCGTGGTGGGTGCTCACGAGTACGACCTCCGCTGGTCCGGAGCAGGGATCTGGGCGCCCTTGTACTCGACGGGGATGCCGCCGAGGGGGTAGTCCTTGCGCTGCGGGTGGCCCTGCCAGTCGTCCGGCATCATGATCCGCATCAGTGCGGGGTGGCCGTCGAAGACGATCCCGAAGAAGTCGTAGGTCTCACGCTCGTGCCAGTCGTTGGTCGGGTAGACCTCGACGAGCGACGGGACGTGCCGGTCCGCGTCGGAGACGCTCACCTCCACCCGGATCAGCCGGTTGTGGGTGATCGAGCGCAGGTGGTACACGGCGTGCAGCTCGCGGCCCTTGTCCTCGGGGAAGTGGACGCCGCTCACGCCCGTGCAGAGCTCGAAGCGCAGCGCTGGGTCGTCGCGCAGGGTCCTGGCCACCAGCGGGAGGTGCTCGCGTGCGACGTGGAAGGTGATCTCGCCGCGGTCCACGACGACCTTCTCGATCGCGTTGTCCGGGACGAGCCCCTGCTCCTCGAGGGCACCCTCGAGCTCGTCGGCGACGTCGTCGAACCAGCCGCCGTACGGCCGGCTCGCCGCCCCGGGCAGTCGCACGGTGCGCACCAGGCCGCCGTACCCGGAGGTGTCGCCGCCGTTGCGGGCACCGAACATGCCGCGCTGGACGCGGATCGCCTCCCCGTGGTCGCCGCGCTGACCGGGCAGCCCGGCCGCGTTGACGTCCTTGTCCGGGTTCGGGGTGTCCGGGGAATCCGTCATCGGAGGAGCCCCTTCATCTCAATCGTCGGCAGCGCCTTCAGCGCCGCTTCCTCCGCCTCGCGCGCGGCCTCTTCGCGGTTCACGCCGAGCTTGCTGTGCTGGATCTTCTGGTGGAGCTTGAGAATCGCGTCCATCAGCATTTCGGGACGGGGCGGACATCCAGGGAGATAAATGTCAACAGGCACCACATGGTCAACACCCTGCACAATGGCGTAGTTGTTGAACATCCCGCCGCTCGATGCGCAGACCCCCATCGAGATCACCCACTTGGGGTTCGGCATCTGGTCGTAGACCTGGCGCAGGACGGGGGCCATCTTCTGGCTCACCCGGCCGGCCACGATCATCAGGTCCGCCTGGCGCGGGGACCCGCGGAAGACCTCCATGCCGAAACGGGCCAGGTCGTACCGCCCGGCCCCGGTCGTCATCATCTCGATGGCGCAGCACGCGAGGCCGAACGTGGCCGGGAAGACCGAGGCCTTCCGGACCCAGCCGGCCGCCGCCTCGACGGAGGTGAGCAGGAAGCCGCTCGGCAACTTCTCTTCAATACCCATGGCTATTCTCCGCCCCTAGTCCCATTCCAGGCCGCCGCGACGCCAGACGTAGGCGTAGGCGACGAAGACGGTGAGCACGAAGAGGAGCATCTCGACGAGCCCGAAGACCCCGAGGGCGTCGAACGTGACGGCCCAGGGGTAAAGGAAGACGATCTCGATGTCGAAGACGATGAAGAGCATCGCCGTCAGGTAGTACTTGATCGGGAAACGGCCGCCCCCGGCTGGCTGCGGAGTCGGCTCGATGCCGCACTCATATGCCTCCAACTTGGCCCGGTTGTACCGTTTCGGGCCGATGATGGAGGCCATGACCACGGAGAAGATCGCGAAGCCGGCCCCGAGGCCGCCCAGCACGAGGATGGGCGCGTAGGCATTCACGTCCCCGCTCCTTCCAGTCGACGATGACTGATGACGGACCGTGCCCGGACGTGCGCCCCGCGCCACCTAGATCCTCTCCATGTGAGGCAGTTCACAAGCCCAGACTGCCCGCATCCTATGCCTCCTGGTCTGTGATCTGCGACACGGGGTTCACTCTGACCTTTGTGATCTCCGACACCAGTCGAACGATCATGAACGGGGATGAGCGGTGATCTTCTCACTCAGTAATCCCAAACGATCACCAGAAGTCACATTTTCCTGCGTTTCCGCTGGTAAACAGGGGTGCCGCACTATCAGGCGCCGACGATCGAAGGCAAATTGGAGCTGGACCGGGGGACGTGATAGCGCCCCGCCACTCCTGCGGGTGAGCCGCGGAACACCCCGCTGACGGCGGCCGGAGGCACGTGAACGCGCGCACGAGGATTTGGACTTGAATGTCCCGAACATCCTGAATAAGGAAGATCGAAAAAGGGACAATACCACTGCTCGACAGCCAACTGTGGCGCATCACACTTTTGTTGAACGGAACCGACCGGGCCTGATACCCAAGTCTTCATGTCCCTTCAGACCTCGCATATACGCCGCCGGCGACGCGCCGCGCAGAGCCCCAACTGGGTGCGCCGCGCAGGAGTCGCCGGCGGCGTCATCGGAACGCTCGCCCTGACCGGAATGTCGTCTTCGGCGAACGCCGAGCCCTCGGCCGCCGACCCGGCGACCACGGGGAGCATCCCCGTCATCCCCGCCCTCTCCACCACCGCCACCGCCGCGGAGGCCGCTGACGCCATCGACGAGACCGTCGTCGAGCAGCAGCTGGACGCCGCCCGTGCGGAGGCCCGCACCGAGGCCATGAAGGCCGCCCAGAAGAAGAAGGCCGCCGCCGACGCGCGCGACCGCGCCGCGGCCAAGGCCGCCAAGGCGCGCGAGACCGCGACCGCGTCGCGCTCCGCGGGACGCACCGCGCTGGCCTCCTCCTCCAACGCGACGGGCAGCGTCGCCTCCGTCATAGGCTTCCTGAAGGCCCAGGTCGGCAAGCCGTACGTCTACGGCGCCACGGGCCCCAGCGCGTACGACTGCTCCGGTCTCACCCAGGCCGCCTTCCGCACCATCGGCGTCGACCTCCCGCGCACCTCGCAGGCGCAGTCGACCTTCGGCACCCAGATCTCCGTGAGCGCGGTCCAGCCGGGCGACCTCGTCTTCTGGGGCGGAGTCGGCTCCGCCTACCACGTGGCCGTCTACATCGGCGGCGGGCAGTACCTGGACGCGGCGAACCCGAGCAAGGGCGTCGTCATCCAGCAGATGTCCAACTACATGCCGACGTCCGCCGTACGCGTGCTCTGATCACGCGCCCCGTCCCCACGGAGGCCGCCGGCCCGCACCGGGCCGGCGGCCTCCTCCGTTCCGCCCCCGTGCGGTCCTCCGCGCCCCGGACAGGACCCACGCACCTGTGCGCCGGGCCACCCGGCGCCCTCCTCCCCCGCCGCCGCGAGGGGGAGCCGCCGCACCGCGCCCCGCGGCAGGCGGCCGCAAACGAAAGTCCGGCCCCGCCGCAAGGAGACGTACCGCACACGGGGCCGGACGACCGGGGAGCCCCGGACGGGGCTCACGGGCCGGAGCCCGGCTCCGCCGTGGCGGGGGACCGGGCTCCGGACGCCGGGTTCATCGACGGTGGCAGTCACGGCCCCCGCTGTGCCAGACCCTGACCCATTGGCCCGGCGTGCGGACCCACTTGACGCGGCCGTGGCTGGACACCCGCACCAGGCGTCCGGGACGGTACTCCAGCTTCCAGGAACCCTGCCCGATCGAGCACTGCCCCTGCCGGTCGCCCCGCCGGTCGTCGTCGCGCCGGCCGTCACCCCGGCGGTCGTCGTCGCGGCGGTCGTCGCCCCGCCGGTCGTCACCCCGCCGGTCATCGCCCTGTCGGTCGCCCGGGCGGTGGTCCGTGGGGGCCGCCGAGGCCGGGCCGGCGGCGAGCACGCCCCCTCCGGCGAGCAGGACCGATGCGGCCGCGGCGGCCAGGACCTGGTTTATGCGCGTGCTCATGACTGCACCCTTCTCTTGATCACGGATCCCCGAGCAGTGATCAAAAGTATGAGCACAACGCCTCAAATCCCGCATTTCGGGCGCGAGCTGACTCCGGGGCAGACCCATCTGACATCGATGTCAACGACATCGATGTCAAAGGATCGGCGACCTGCCCGGCCCACGCCCCTTCCCGCCGACCGGCGCCAACCGGGCCCGGCTACGGAGGAGTTCGCCGGTCCCTCCCGGCGGGCCGCTGCGCCGGGAGGGACGACGGGCGTCATGACGCGGGGAGTTCGCCCCGGGGGCGGGCCGGTGCCCGGTCAGCCCAGGCGGGCGTCGAGCGCTTCGAGGTCGTCGACGAACCACGTGCGGTCGCCGCGGTTGCACTCGCGGACCAGGTCGCGAAAGGCCGTACTGGCCGCGGTGTACGCCGAGACGTCACCCACGACGGCGAGCCGGATGCGGTAGTTGACGAACTTCTGCAGGATCTCCCCCGCCAGCCCGGTGCGCAGGGTGAAGAACCGCTCGTCGAACCGGCCGACGGGCACGGCCACCACCTCCGCCCGGGAGAAGGCGGATCCGATCACGTCGAGCGCGTCCTGGACGCCGGAGATCCTCGCGCCCTCCTCGCCGCAGACGAGGACGGGCACGCCCCCTCGCTCGGTCACCACGTCAGCCACGGCCCGCCTCCGGGTCCTCGGTGTGCTCCTCCGGGAACATGTCGTTCTCCCCTCCCAGGACGCCGTCGACGGTGCGCAGGACGTCCGCCGTCGCCGCGGCGCCGCCGAGCACCACGACCTTCAGCCGCGAGCGCTCGTCGTCGTACGCCGTCCGGACCCGGGCCAACTCGTGGGGGTCCCGCGCCATCTGGGCACCGGCCACGAGCAGGGTGCTCAGACGCTCCGCCGCGGCCGCCCCGATGCCGTCGACCTCGACGATGGCCGAGACCTCCACCCGGTGCCGGGCGGCGGCGGCCGGCGCACCGGTGAGGGCGTCCAGGTCGGCCCGGGCGACGCGGTACTGCTTGCCGATGCGCACGGCCTTCAGCCGGCCGTCGCGGATGTAGCCGCGGACCGTGCGCACGTGCAGGCCGAGCCGGTCCGCGACCTGCTCGACGGACAACCACTCCCTCTCCATGAGTACGCATCCTACCCTGTGAAGGTAATGATAGGGATGTTTGCATACCCTCCTCACGATGTGACGGCAGCAAAAAGCCGCGCCGGCCCGTGCAGCACGGGCCGGCGCGGCAAGCGGTTGCCGGGGCGTCAGGAGCGCGGCGCCACCTTCGACAGACCGTTGATCACACGGTCCATCGCGTCGCCGCCCGACGGGTCGGTGAGGTTCGCCAGCAGCTTCAGCGTGAAGCGCATCAGCATCGGGTGCGTCAGGCCGCGCTGGGTCGCCAGTTTCATGACCTTCGGGTTGCCGATCAGCTTCACGAAGGCCCGGCCGAGCGTGTAGTAGCCGCCGTAGGTGTCCTTGAGGATCCGCGGGTACGACTGGAGCGCCAGCTCCCGCTGGGCCGCGGTGCCGCGCGCGTGCGCCTGGACGATGACGTCGGCGGCGATCTGGCCGGACTCCATCGCGTAGGCGATGCCCTCGCCGTTGAACGGGTTGACCAGGCCGCCCGCGTCGCCGACCAGCAGCAGGCCCTTGGTGTAGTGCGGCTGGCGGTTGAAGGCCATCGGGAGCGCCGCGCCGCGGATCGGCCCGGTCATGTTCTCCTCGGTGTAGCCCCACTCCTCGGGCATCGAGGCGCACCAGGCCTTCAGCACCTCACGCCAGTCCAGCTCCTTGAAGGAGGCGGAGGTGTTGAGGACGCCCAGGCCCACGTTGGAGGTGCCGTCGCCCATGCCGAAGATCCAGCCGTAGCCGGGCAGCAGCCGCGGGTCGCCCGGGACGCGCCGGTCCCACAGCTCCAGCCAGGACTCCAGGTAGTCGTCGTCGTGCCGCGGCGAGGTGAAGTACGTGCGGACGGCCACACCCATCGGGCGGTCCTCACGGCGGTGCAGGCCCATCTGGAGGGAGAGCCGGGTGGAGTTGCCGTCCGCGGCGACCACCAGCGGCGCGTGGAAGGTGACCGGGGTCTTCTCCTCGCCCAGCTTGGCCTCGACGCCCGTGATGCGGCCGGTGCGCTCGTCCCGGATCGGGGCGCCCACGTTGCAGCGCTCGTACAGCCGGGCGCCGGCCTTCTGCGCCTGGCCGGCGAGGAGTTCGTCGAAGTCCTCGCGCTTGCGCACGAGCCCGTAGTCGGGGAACGAGGCCAGGTCCGGCCAGTCCAGCTGCAGCCGGACCCCGCCGCCGATGATGCGCAGGCCCTTGTTGCGCAGCCAGCCGGCCTCCTCGGAGATGTCGATGCCCATCGCGACCAGTTGCTTGGTCGCCCGGGGCGTCAGGCCGTCGCCGCACACCTTCTCGCGCGGGAAGGCGGTCTTCTCCAGCAGCAGGACGTCGAGTCCCGCCTTCGCCAGGTAGTAGGCCGTCGTCGAGCCGGCGGGCCCGGCACCCACGACGATCACATCGGCGCTGCGTTCCGAAGCGGCGGTCTCGGTCACGGTGCTCCTCGCTGCTCTGGGCTGGTGCGGGCCTGTCTGCGACCGGCCGGCGGCGGCCGGACCGGACCCGTGCAGTCTATGTGGCCGCTTTCGCGCGGGCCGGGCGCCCCGGCTTAGAGGCCGCGCGGCCTCTCAACGCACCGCGCGGTGCAGTGCCACGATGCCGCCCGACAGGTTGCGCCACGCGACCTTCGACCAGCCGGCCTTCTGCAGTCGCGCGGCGAGGCCGGGCTGGTCGGGCCAGGCCCTGATGGACTCGGCGAGGTAGACGTACGCGTCGGGGTTGCTGCTGACCGCGCGGGCGACCGGCGGCAGCGCCCGCATCAGGTACTCGGTGTAGACCGTGCGGAACGGCGCCCAGGTGGGGTGGCTGAACTCGCAGATGACGACCCGGCCGCCGGGACGGGTGACCCGCAGCATCTCGCGCAGCGCGGCGTCGGTGTCGTGGACGTTGCGCAGCGCGAAGGAGATCGTGACGGCGTCGAAGACCCCGTCGGCGAACGGCAGCCTGGTCGCGTCGCCCGCGGTGAGCGGGAGGAAGGGGTGGCGGCGCTTGCCCTCCCGCAGCATGCCCAGGGAGAAGTCGCAGGGCACCACGTGGGCGCCCGCCTCGGCGAAGGGCAGCGAGGAGGTGCCCGTGCCGGCGCCGAGGTCCAGCACGCGCTCGCCGGGACGGACGGCGAGGGCCTGTGCGACGACCTTGCGCCAGCGGCGGTCCTGGCCGAGCGACAGCACGTCGTTGGTCAGGTCGTAGTTGGCCGCGACGTCGTCGAACATCGCGGCGACTTCGTGCGGCTGCTTGTCCAGGGAGGCTCGGGTCACGCCCCCCATTCTTCACCCGGCGGCCCCGCGTCCCGCGCAGGGGCCCTGGCTACCGCCACGGGAGGCCGGGCCGGCGGGTGGGCCGGTCAGGCCCTGCGGTGCAGGAGCCGGCCGCCGACGACGGTGGCGAGGCAGGCGCCCTGCCCGTCGAAGACGGCGAAGTCCGCCCGGACGCCCGGTTCCAGGGGCGGGGCCTGGCGGGCCGGCAGCAGCCCGCTGCGGTCCAGGGCGGAGCACAGCGCGGGGTCGGCCGGGGCGGTGGCGACGGCGGTGACCCCGCGCAGCAGCAGTGCGTGCACGCGTTCGCGCGGGGTGGGCGCCTGCGGGAGCCCGCCCTCGTGGGTCAGGCCCGGACGCAGCGCACCCGGCCAGCTCCGGACACGGGCGCCCGGGTGGGCCGCCCGTAGCGCGTCGAGCGGGCCGACGGCGGCCACGAGGCCGCCGTCCACCAGCAGGGCCGTGCCGTCGGTCCCGGAATGGATCGTCAGCATCGGCGGCGTCAGGAGGTGCTGAGCAGCTTCAGCTCCGGGTGCGCCGTGCCGCCCTCGATGGCGGTCGACGACAGGTGGGAGACGACGTGGTCGTCGACCGGGTCGTTCGCCGGGTCGTCGTGGACGACGAGGTGCTCGTAGGTGGTGGCGCGCTGGGCGGGGACCCGGCCGGCGGCGCGGATCAGGTGGATCAGCTCCATCCGGTTGGAGCGGTGCTTGGCGCCGGCCGAGGAGACCACGTTCTCCTCCAGCATCACCGAGCCGAGGTCGTCGGCGCCGTAGTGCAGCGACAGCTGGCCGACCTCCTTGCCGGTGGTGAGCCAGGAGCCCTGGATGTGGGCGACGTTGTCCAGGAAGATCCGCGCGATGGCGATCATCCGCAGGTACTCGAAGAGCGTGGCCTGCGTGCGGCCCTTCAAGTGGTTGTTCTCCGGCTGGTAGGTGTACGGGATGAAGGCGCGGAAGCCGCCCGTACGGTCCTGGACGTCACGGATCATGCGCAGGTGCTCGATGCGCTCGGCGTTGGTCTCGCCGGTGCCCATGAGCATCGTGGAGGTCGACTCGACGCCGAGGTTGTGCGCGGTCTCCATGATCTCCAGCCAGCGCTCGCCGCTCTCCTTCAGCGGGGCGATCGCCTTGCGCGGCCGGGCCGGCAGCAGTTCGGCGCCGGCGCCCGCGAAGGAGTCCAGGCCCGCGGCGTGGATGCGGGTGATGGCCTCCTCCACCGGCACCTTGGAGATGCGGGCCATGTGCTCGACCTCGGAGGCGCCGAGGGAGTGGATGACCAGCTGCGGGAAGGCCTGCTTGATGGCGCTGAAGTGCTTCTCGTAGTACTCGACGCCGTAGTCGGGGTGGTGGCCGCCCTGGAACATGATCTGGGTGCCGCCGAGTTCGACGGTCTCCGCGCAGCGGCGCAGGATGTCGTCGAGGTCGCGGGTCCAGCCCTTGGCGGTGTCCTTGGGCGCGGCGTAGAAGGCGCAGAACTTGCACGCCGTCACGCAGACGTTGGTGTAGTTGATGTTGCGCTCGATGATGTACGTCGCGATGTGCTCGGTGCCGGCGTAGCGGCGGCGGCGTACGGCGTCGGCGGCGGCGCCGAGGGCGTGCAGGGGCGCGGAGCGGTAGAGGTCGAGCGCCTCCTCGGGCGTGATGCGGCCGCCGTCGGCCGCACGGTCGAGGACGGACTGCAGGTCGGCGTTCTCGCTCACCGGGGCATCCCTTCCGGGGGTCGTGACGGACGCGCCCAGCCTACGCCAGGGGGTCAGCCGCCCTGCTTCCTGAGGTCCCCTTCCGGCTGACCGGCCAGGGAGTCGCCCGAGCGGTAGTGCAGCGAGCCGTCCGCGTTGAGCGTGAACCGCTCGTCCGCCGAGCCGTCCGAGCAGACCCCGGGATGCGGGTTGGTGCCGCCGCTGGTGTCGAGCACGACGCTCTTGCGGGTGGCCTCGGCGAGCTTCCAGTCGCCGCTGCAGTCGTAGGACTGGCCGAGCAGGTCCAGCACGCTCTTGTCGCGCCCGACGACCGCGCCGACCTTGCCCTCGCGGAGGGTGATCTCCATCGTCCCCGGCACGCCGTGGGCGGTGACGGTGTCGCCCTTCCACGTGCCGACGAAGCCCTTGGGGAGTGCGTCCAGCCGCGGTTCCGAGGCCGGCGGCGAGGACGGCGACGTGGCCGAGGAGGTGGCCGAGGTCGCCGTCGGGGACCCGGAGCCCGCGCTCCGCGAGGGGGTGCGCTCACCGCCCTTGGCCTGGTCCGCGTCGTCGCCGAGCCCCGGCAGCACGAGTGCCAGGGTCACGGCGGCCGCGACCAGCAGGATCCCCGTCGCGGCCAGCGCGGCGGCGCGTCCTGGGGCTCGGTCAGCGAGGGCGGCGGGCCGAACGACCCGTACGAGGGGTGCGAGCCGTACGAGCCGTAACCGCCGCCCGGCCCCCCGGCGGTTACGGCCGGGGCGCCGCCGACCGGGCCGTTCGCACCCGGGGGCGGGGTCGGTTCGAGGTCGAGCAGCTCCACGGCCTGCCGCCCCAGTCGCTCCGTCAGCGGGGACGGCAGCCAGCCGGCCCGCACCAGCGAGGCGGCGTCGCCGCCGGCCGTCAGCAGTTCGGCGAGCCGGCGGGGCGTCGGGCGCACCGAGGGGTCCTTGGCGAGGCAGGACTCCGCGATCCGGCGCAACTCATCGGGCATGCCGTCGAGTTCGGGCTCCTCATGGGCGACCTTGTAGAGCAGGACGGCCGCGCTGTCCCCGGTGAAGGGGCCGCGGCCGGTCGCGGCGAAGGCCAGCACCGCCCCGAGGGCGAAGATGTCGGCTGCGGGGCCGGTGGGTCTGCCCGTGACCTGCTCGGGCGCCATGTAGCCGGGCGAGCCGACGACGACCCCCTTGCTGGTCAGGGCGGCCGTGGCGTCCATGGCGCGGGCGATGCCGAAGTCGATCAGCACGGGACCGTCGAGCGAGAGCAGCACGTTGGACGGTTTGATGTCGCGGTGCACCAGCCCCCGTTCGTGCACGGCCTCCAGCGCCTCGGCGAGTCCGGCGCCCAGCGCCCGTACGCCCTGCGGCGACAGCGGCCCGAAGGTGGCGACCGCCTCGGACAGGGCGGGACCGGCGACGTAGCGGGTGGCCACCCACGGCACCGGCGAGTCGGTGTCGGCGTCGAGGACCGGCGCGCTCCACGCACCGCCGACCCGGCGCGCCGCGTCGACCTCGCGCTGGAACCGGGTGCGGAACTCCAGGTCGTCCGCGAGCTCCGAGCGCACCACCTTCACGGCCACCGTCCGGCCACCGGGGCTGCGCCCCAGGTAGACCCGGCCCATCCCGCCGGCCCCCAGCCGGCCGAGGAGGCGGTACGGGCCGATCGCCGGGGGGTCGTTCGCTTGCAGGGGCTGCATCTGCGCGCCTCTCGCCGGTGCGGAAGGTCAGTGGAGTTGTACCCGTGGCCGCCGTGGTCACCCCAGCCGGGGCCGTCGCCGATCGTAGTGGGCCCGCGGGCCGGGCCCGGGCCGGCGGCGGGCTGCCGCCGGCCGTGCGGATCAGCCCCCGGCGCCCAGCAGTTCGACGCGCGCCTGCGCCGGGAAGCCCACCCGGCGGGCGAACTCGGCGATGCCGGTGAGCTGCTCGGGGCCGAGCGAGAAGTCCAGGGTGGTGAAGTAGCGCTGCAGGGTGCCGGCGTCGAAGGCCTCCCAGCGGGCGGCCTGTTCGGCGACCTTCTCCACCTCCTCCATGCTCAGGTCGCGGGAGGCGAGGAAGGCCTGGTGCACCTCGTGCACCACGGCGGGAAGCGCCTCCAGGTAGTCGCGGCGGGCGGCCCAGACGGCGAAGACGAAGGGCAGCCCGGTCCACTCCTTCCACATCAGCCCGAGGTCGTGGACCTCCAGGCCGAGCCGCGGCGCGTCGTGCAGCGAGGCGCGCAGCGCCGCGTCGCCGATCAGGACGGCCGCCTCGGCCTCCTGCATCATCAGCGAGAGGTCGGGCGGGCACGTGTAGTACTCGGGTTCGACCCCGTACTGCTCGGCGAGCAGCAGCTGGGCCAGGCGGACCGAGGTGCGGCTGGTGGAGCCGAGGGCGACCCGGGAGCCGTCCAGCGCGCCCAGCGGCACCTGGCTCACGATCACGCAGGACATCACCGGCCCGTCGCAGCCGACGGCGATGTCCGGGAGCGCGATCAGCTCGTCGGCGTTCCGGAGGTACTCCATGAGGGTGATCGGGCCGACGTCCAGGTCCCCGGAGACGAGCTGGGCGCTGAGCTTCTCGGGCGTGTCCTTGGTCAGCTCCAGGTCGAGCAGGGCACCCGTTCGGGCGAGCCCCCAGTAAAGGGGCACGCAGTTCAGGAACTGGATGTGCCCGACGCGGGGCCGGGCCCGGCGCACACCACCGGCGGAGGGAAGGGGCGCAGATTTGTCCACATCAGGAGGCTAGACCCCCGCCCCCGGGATCTTGCGGCGGGTACCGGCCTCCCACGCCGGGCCACCCGATTCCGGCACCGCGTCCACGCCGCATTCGCGCGCCCCGCGGCACGGCCGAAAACCGATCTTGTCGCTCTTCCCCGCCGCAGATGCTCCGTGCTACTGTCGTCGCAAGTTGCAGTTTGGTTTCCCTTGCAGTACAGAGCCTGCGGAGCATGTGACCGCGGGCTTTTGTAGTTTTCAGACTTCTTGCAGTGCGCAGGGCAGGTTCTGGAGCAGGGCAACCCTTTGGCCCAAGGAGGGCTTATGGCTACCGGAACCGTCAAGTGGTTCAACGCCGAGAAGGGCTTCGGCTTCATCGCCCAGGACGGCGGCGGCCCCGATGTCTTCGTCCACTACTCGGCGATCAACGCCTCCGGCTTCCGTTCGCTGGAGGAGAACCAGGCGGTGACCTTCGACGTCACGCAGGGTCCGAAGGGCCCGCAGGCCGAGAACGTCTCCCCCGCCTGATCGCGGACTGACACGTAGTACCCAACGAGCAGTACCCAAGGAGCCCCGCACGGTCGTGCGGGGCTCCTGCCTTTGCGGGGCCCCGGTCAGGACGTGACGTAAAGCGCCTCGATCTCCTGTGCGAATTCGGCGGCGACGACCGCCCGGCGCAGTTCCATGAACGCGGTGGGACGGTCCGGCCGCTCCGTGAATTCGACGGGGAGGGCGGTGTAACGGCGTAGGAACTCGGCGCGGTAAACGGTGGAATGCGCGTCGTCCACGGCGGAGACCGGGGCGCCCGGGCGGGCCCCGGTCCTGTGGCGCATCCGCTTCCGGCGCTCCAGCCGGGGCCGTTGCGGCTGTTACTTCCGGTAACCTCATGTGTGGGTACATCTACCTCCGCGTGAGGAGAAGGCCGACGGGCCACCGGTCGTCCGCCGGGCGCCTGACCCCGACCGCCGACCGACCGCCCACCGACCCGTGCGGGAACCCACGATGCCCCTGCTCCTCACCCTCGTCCGAGGCGTACTGACCGGCCTCGGCAAGCACCCGGCCGCCGACGCGCCGCTGCCCGCCGGCCACGTGACGGCGCCGGGCGTCCGGGTGGACCCCCGGCGGCTCGCCGCGTACGCCGAGGTGTGCGGCTTCCCCCCTGCGGAACGGCTCCCGCTGACCTACCCGCACGTCCTCGGCTTCCCGCTCGCCGCCCGGCTGATGGCCCGGCGGAGCTTCCCGCTGCCGTTGCTCGGCCTCGTGCACACGTGGATCGAGATCGTCCAGCGGCGCCCGCTGCTGCCCGGCGACCGCCCCGACCTCACCGTGCACGCCGAGGAGTTGCGCGCCCACCGGCGGGGCGTGGAGGTCGTGCTCGTCACCGAGGCGTCCGTCGGCGGGGAGGTCGTCTGGCGCGACCGCAGCGGCTACCTCGCACGGACCCGCACGGGCGGTACGGGAGGCGGGGCCCCGGGCGGCGGCGCCACCGCGGCCGCCGAGGGGGCGGAACTGCCCGCCGTGGCGCAGTGGCAGCTCCCCGCCGGCCTCGGGCGCCGGCACGCCGCCGTGTCGGGCGACTGGAACCCGATCCACGTCCATCCGCTGACCGCGCGGCCGCTCGGCTTCCCCCGCGCCATCGCCCACGGGATGTGGACCGTCGCGCGCTGCGCCGCCGAGGCCGTCCCCGAGGACGCCGGAACGGTCACCCTGCGGGCCGAGTTCAAGGCCCCCGTCCTGCTGCCCGCCACCGTCACCTACGCGGCCTCGGCCCCGGACCCCTCCCGTCCGGGCAAGGGAAGGAGCTTCGCCGTCCGCTCCGGGGACCGGATCCATCTCACCGGGACCGTCGGACCCTAGGGTCCGGGCGCGGGCGCGGGTGCGTGGGACGGCGGCCTCACGCGAGGCGTCCGCCTCGGCCGCGAAGGGCTCGCCGGTGGTACGCGCCTGACGGCAGGGGACGGCCCAGCCGTCGGGGTGGCCGGCGGTGCGCGCACCGGCCCCCGGGTGTGTCAGCCGCGCTGCGCCGCCGCACGCGAGGCGTCGTCCGCCTCGTCCTCCTGGGAGGCGCTGGCGGCGAGGTTGGCCTTCGTGCGCTCCACGCGCGCGGCGACCTGCACGGAGGCCTCCTCGCGCACCCCGCGCAGCACGACGAAGCTGAGCGGCGCGCTGATCACCAGCGCGAGCAGCATCACCCACAGCAGGTTGGAGTCGCCGAGCCCGGCGGGCAGCACGTGGACGTAGACCAGGCCCCAGATCGCCAGGAAGCAGGCCGCGAACAGGCCGAGACGCATCAGGGAGTAGCGCAGCATGGGGCTCGGCTTCCAGCTCACGGTCGTAGCCACTTCCTTCGTTCCCTCGTTCCGGCCTGCGGGAGGTACCGGACGTACCCGTATCAGTGAAGCACGGGCCCCTGAGGGTCAGGTCAGCGGGAGCCACATCGTGATGTCGTCACGGTCGTCACCTGCGGCGACACGTATCGCCGCGGGGACACGCCCGACCTCCTTGTAGCCGGCCGAGGCGTAGAAGCGCTCCAGACCCATGCCGCCGCGACAGGTGAGCTTCAGCCCCTCCAGTCCGAGGTCGCGGGCGGACCGCTCCGCCGCCTGCAGCAACTCCGCGCCGTTCCCGCGGCCCTGCAGGGACGGGTCGACCATCACGGTGTACAGCCAGGCCCAGTGCCTCATCAGGCGGTGGGTGTTGAAGGTGAGGAAGGTCGAGGCGGCCAGCCGGTCGCCGTCGAAACCGGCGACCATGTGCGCCCTGCCCCCGGACAGTGCCGCGTAGTGCCGTTCCGCCTCGAGGGCCACGTCGGCCCGGGCCACGGGTGCGACGAAGCCGACGGCGCCGCCCGCGTTGGAGACGTCGGTCCACAGGGAGACGAGCTGTTCCCGCAGTTCGGGGGTGAGCTCGGGGTCGAGGGTGAAGCGCAGTGCCATGGCGCACACCCTAGGCATCGAGGCTGACACCGATCGACGGGCGTCCGGCCGCCGGACGACATCAGGGTGAAGGGGAGGCCTCGAAGCCCCCGGGTACGCCCCGGGGGCCGGGAAATGTGCGCTGGGCGTGCGCCGTCGCACGACGGCGCACGCCCGGGCTCACAGACGCATCGGCTGCGGCGACTCGCGGCGCGCCGCGTCGGGACCCGGGTACTCACGGATGATCTCGTAGCGGGTGTTGCGCTCCACCGGACGGAAGCCCGCGTCCTGGATGAGCTCCAGCAGGTCGTCGCGGGTGAGCTTGTTGGGCGTCCCGTAGTTGTCGGCGTCGTGCGTGATCTTGTACTCGACGACCGAGCCGTCCATGTCGTCCGCGCCGTGCTGCAGCGCGAGCTGGGCGGTCTGCACGCCGTGCATGACCCAGAACACCTTCACGTGCGGCACGTTGTCGAACAGCAGCCGGGAGACCGCGAAGGTCTTCAGCGCCTCGGCGCCGCTGGCCATCGTGGTGCGCGCCTGGAGGGTGTTGCGGACCTTGCCGTCCTTGAGGTCCACGAAGTCGTGCTGGTAGCGCAGCGGGATGAAGACCTGGAAGCCCCCGGTCTCGTCCTGCAGCTCGCGCAGCCGCAGCACGTGGTCCACCCGGTGCCGGGGCTCCTCGATGTGCCCGTACAGCATGGTGCACGGGGTCTTGAGGCCCTTCTCGTGCGCCAGCCGGTGGATGCGCGACCAGTCCTCCCAGTGGGTGCGGTGGTCGACGATGTGCTGCCGCACCTCCCAGTCGAAGATCTCGGCGCCGCCGCCGGTCAGCGACTCCAGGCCCGCCTCGATGAGCTCGTCCAGGATCTCGCTCGCGCTCATCCCGGAGATCGTCTCGAAGTGGTGGATCTCGGTGGCGGTGAAGGCCTTCAGGGAGACGTCCGGCAGCGCCTCCTTGAGCGCCTTCAGCGAGCGCGGGTAGTAGCGCCACGGCAGCGTCGGGTGGAGGCCGTTGACGATGTGGAGCTCGGTGAGGTTCTCGCCCTCCATCTCCTTCGCCAGCCGGACGGCCTCCTCGATGCGCATCGTGTAGGCGTCCTTCTCCCCCGGCTTGCGCTGGAAGGAGCAGTACGCGCAGGAGGCAGTGCAGACGTTGGTCATGTTGAGGTGACGGTTGACGTTGAAGTGGACGACGTCACCGTTCTTCCGCGTCCGCACGTGGTGGGCGAGACCGCCCAGCCAGGCCAGATCGTCGGACTCGTAGAGGGCGATGCCGTCCTCGCGGGTCAGCCGCTCACCCGCGTAGACCTTCTCCTCCAGCTCGCGCTTGAGCCCCGCGTCCATCGCCCGCCTCGCCTTCACCATCCGTAAACGACCGTCCGACCTTACGCCTAGATGCTCTCGGGGAGTTCCCCGACCCGGTTCTCCCACTTCGTGGAGAGCACGATGGTGGTGCGGGTCCGGGCGACGCCCTTGGTGCCGGACAGCCGGCGGATGGTGTGCTCCAGGCCGTCGACGTCGGGGACGCGCACCTTGAGCATGTACGAGTCGTCGCCGGCGATGAACCAGCAGTCCTCGATCTCGTCCAGGTCGCGCAGCCGGGTCGCCACGTCCTCGTGGTCGGCGGCGTCGCTGAGCTGCAGGCCCACCAGCGCGGTGACCCCGAGGCCCAGTGCCGCGGGGCGGATCGTGGCGCGGTAGCCGGTGATGACACCGGCCTGCTCCAGCCGGTTGATCCGGTCGGTGACGCTCGGTCCGGACAGGCCCACCAGCCGGCCCAGCTCGGCGTACGAGGCCCGGCCGTTCTCACGGAGGGCCTGGATGAGCTGCCTGTCCACCGCGTCCATCAGACTGGACCCCTTCATTCGTGCCGCGACTGCGCTGTCAGGACAAGAATCTAAGGCATGAACGGGGATGTGCCCTGCGCATCAATCCGCGGCAGCCCCGTCGACCCCGGCCCCGGCGGCCCCCAGCTCGCCCTCCCAGCGGCGGTACAGCTTGTGCGGCACCCGTACGGCGTCCAGCGCGCGGCCGGCGACGAAGTCGACCAGGTCCTGGATGTCCCTGGCCCCGGCGTAGAAGGCGGGCGAGGCCGGCAGCACCACGGCGCCCGCCTCGTCCAGCGCGACCAGGTGCCTCAGGGTCTGCCCGCCCAGCGGCGTCTCCCGTACCGCGACCACCAGCGGACGGCGCTCCTTCAGGGTGACGCTCGCCACCCGCTGCAGCAGGTCCTTGGAGAGCCCGAGGGCGACGCCCGCCACGCAGGCGGTGCTCGCCGGCACGATCAGCATCCCCTTGACCGGGTACGAACCCGAGCTCGGCCCGGCCGCGAGGTCCCCGGCGGACCAGTACCGCACCCGGCTCAGATCGGTCTCGAACCGGTCCGGGGTGCCGTCCGCGCCGCGGGCCAGCCAGCGGGCCAGGTCCTCGCGCCAGTGGGCGTCCCGGAAAGGCGCCCCCGTCTCGTCCAGGACGGTGAGCCGGGCGGCCCGGCTGACCACCAGGTCCACGGCCTCGCCGGCGTGCAGCAGCGCCCGCAGCACCGCCGCGGCGTACGGCGTCCCGGAAGCCCCGGAGACCCCGACCACCCACGGTGTCCCGCGCTCGCTGTCGTCCATGCCGCGAGCCTATCCGGCCACCCGTGGCACGGCCCCGGCCGGTCCGGCCGGGCGAATGGACGAGTGGGCCCGGGAACCGCCACGGACGCCGTCGTCGTTGTCTACCGTGAGGGGAGCCCGGCCGGACCGGCGGGCGGTCCACCACCACGAGGGGGGCCTGTGGCGTACGAACCCATCGCCGGCCATGACGCCGGTGACGCCCGGCGGCGCGTCCGCGGCGACGCCGCTCCGGGAGAGCGGGCGAAGACGGCCGCGGCGATCATGTTCATCTGGGTGGGGCTGCTCTGGCTGATCGAGTGCGTGGACGTGATGACCCATCACGCGCTCGACACCTTCGGGATCGTGCCGCGGCAGATCGGCGAACTGCGCGACATCATCCCCGCCGCGTTCATCCACTTCGGCTTCGACCACGTCGCCGCCAACAGCCTGCCGCTGCTGGTGCTGGGCTTCCTCGCGGCGCTGCGCGGCACGACCCGCCTGCTGAGCGTGGTGTTCGTCATCGTCATGGCGAGCGGCGGCGGGGTCTGGCTGGTGGCGCCGCCGCACACCAACACCGCCGGCGCCTCCGGCATCGTCTTCGGCCTGTTCGGGTACCTGCTGGTGCGCGGCTTCGTCGACCGGCGCCTCATCGACATCGCGGTCGGGCTGGTCGTCGCGGTGGCGTACGGCTCGATCCTGTGGGGTGTCCTGCCGACCGCGCAGGGGGTCTCCTGGCAGGGCCACCTGTTCGGCCTCCTCGGCGGCGTCGTGGGCGCCTTCCTCTTCCGGGACCGCCCCGCCGACGGGCTGATCAGATGAGGCCGTAGGATCCGGGGACCAAACGACGGGGGGCGGTTCTCCATGACCGATTTCAGCAAGCACGACGACGTACCGCCGCGGGACACCGTGCCGCCCGTGCCGCCCGTGCCACCGCAGCCGGGTCCGGCGCAGGGGCCCCACACCATGCCGTCGCCGCCCCCGCCGTACCCGCCGCCCGCACCGCCGCAGCCCCCGTACGGCTACGGCTACGGCCACGCCCAGGGGCCGCTGCCGTTCCCGCCCCCGCCGCTGCGGCCGCCCACCACGCCGGCCATGTGGGCCCACCTGGGCGCGCTGCTCACCGTGGTGGCGGGCAGCAGCATGTGCTGCCTGGGCTGGGCGCTGGCCTGGGTGACCCCGCTGGTCATCCGCTCCAACGAGCGCAACAAGCACGACCCCTTCATCCGGCACCACGCCGCGCAGGGGATCAACTACGGCATCACCGCGGCCATCGCGGGCCTCCTGGGCATCGTCGGCTACGCCGGCGGCCTCGCCTCCGTGGCCGCGTACGACCACGGCGGACCGGTCTGGCTGCCCTTCGTGGGCTTCGGCCTGATGGCCCTGGCCGCGCTGCACCTCCTGACCGGGGTGATCTTCTGCATCATCGGCAGCACCAAGGCCAACAGCGGCCAGTGGTGGAGCTACCCGAAGTTCGTCGCCCTGCCGTTCGTGCGCCGCTGACCCGGCGCGACCGCGCCGGGCGCGGGGGCGTCACACGCCCAGGCCGCGCACCGCGAGGTCGAGCAGGGCGCACAGGAACAGCGCCATCCCGATGAAGCCGTTGACCGTGAAGAACGCCCGGTTGAGCCTGCTGAGGTCGCCGGGCTTCACGATGCTGTGCTCGTAGACGAAGGCACCGCCCACGATCAGCATGCCGACCCACCAGAAGGCCCCGGCGCCGACCGCCAGTCCGTACCAGACGAGCAGCACGGTCGTCACCACGTGGCTCACCCGCGCCCCGTACAGCGCGCCGTCGACGCCGAAGCGGGCCGGCACCGAGCGCACCCCGTGGGCGCGGTCGGCGGCGACGTCCTGGCAGGCGAAGATCAGGTCGAAGCCGCCGATCCACACGCCCACCGCGAGGCCGAGGACCACGGCGTCCCACGACCAGGAGCCGGTGACCGCGAGCCAGGCGCCGACCGGGCCCATGGCCTGGGCGAGGCCGAGGATGGCGTGCGGGTAGTCCGTGAACCGCTTGCCGTACGGGTAGACCACCATCGGGACCACCGCGATCGGCGCCAGCGCCAGGCACAGCGGGTTGAGCAGCGCGGCGGCGCCCAGGAAGAACACCACGGCGATCAGCGCGCCGGTCCACGCCGAGCGCACAGACACGGCTCCGGTGACCAGTTCACGTCCCGCGGTGCGGGGGTTGCGGGCGTCGATCTCGCGGTCGATGATCCGGTTGCACGCCATCGCGAAGGTGCGCAGGCCCACCATGGCGACGGTGATCAGGAAGAGCTGCCACCAGTGGACGGACCGGTCCTGCGCGAACATCGCGCTGAGCGCGGCGATGTAGGCGAAGGGCAGGGCGAAGACCGAGTGCTCGATCATCACCAGCCGCAGGAACGCCCGGACCTTGCCGTCCGGGCGCGGGGAGGGTCCGAAGAGATCCGGAGTCGCGGATTCGGCGCTCACAGGCCGTACTCCTTCCAGCGGCGGTCGACCTTCGCGGCGGTCTCCGGGTCGGAGAGCACCATCTCGGGCCAGCCGCCGTCGCGGGTGTAGCCCTCCTCGGGCAGCTTCCGGGTCGCGTCGATGCCCGCCTTGCCGCCCCAGAACTGCTGGTAGGAGGAGTGGTCGAGGTGGTCCACGGGACCTTCGACCACCGACAGGTCACGGGCGTAGTCGGTGTTGCCCAGCGCCCGCCAGGCGACCTCGTGCAGGTCGTGCACGTCGCAGTCGGCGTCGACCACGACGATCAGCTTGGTCAGCGACATCATGTGCGCGCCCCAGATGGCGTGCATGACCTTCTGGGCGTGCTTCGGGTACTTCTTGTCGATCGAGACGATCGCGCAGTTGTGGAAGCCGCCCGCCTCCGGCAGGTGGTAGTCCACGATGTCCGGCACGATCACCTTCAGCAGCGGGAGGAAGAACCGCTCGGTGGCCCGGCCCAGCGGGCCGTCCTCGGTCGGCGGCCGGCCCACCACGATGGACTGCAGCAGCGGCCGGCGGCGCATTGTCACGCAGTCGATGGTCAGCGCCGGGAAGGGCTCCTGCGGGGTGTAGAAGCCCGTGTGGTCGCCGAACGGCCCCTCGGGCAGCATCTTCCCGGGCTCCAGCCAGCCCTCCAGGACCACCTCCGCCTGGGCGGGCACCTGCAGCGGCACCGTCTTGCAGTCGACCATCTCGATGCGCCTGCCCCCGACGAAGCCGGCGAGGAGGTACTCGTCGATGTCGCCCGGCAGCGGCGCGGTGGAGGCGTACGTCACGGCGGGCGGACAGCCGAACGCGATGGCCACCGGGAGCCGTTCGCCGCGCCGCTGGGCCACCTGGTAGTGGTTGCGGCTGTCCTTGTGGATCTGCCAGTGCATGCCGATGGTGCGGCGGTCGTGCCGCTGCAGCCGGTACAGGCCCAGGTTACGGACGCCGGTCCCGGGGTCCTTGGTGTGCGTCAGGCCGAGGTTGAAGAAGGAGCCGCCGTCCTCGGGCCAGGTGAACAGGGCCGGCAGCGCGTCCAGGTCGACGTCGTCGCCGGTGAGGACGACCTCCTGGACGGGGGCGTCCTTCACCTTCTTCGGCGGTACGTGCGTCATCCCGGCGAGCTTGCCGAAGGCCTCGCGCACGCCGACGAAACCGTGCGGCAGCTCCGGCTTGAGCAGCCCGCCGATGCGGTCGCCGATGTCGGCGTAGGACTTCAGGCCGAGCGCCTTCAGCAGCCGGCGGTCGGTGCCGTAGACGTTCATCGCCAGGGGCATCGAGGAGCCCTTGACGTTCTCGAACAGCAGCGCCGGGCCGCCCGCCTTGTTGACGCGGTCGACGATCTCACCGACCTCCAGGTACGGGTCGACCTCTGCCGTGACGCGCTTGAGGTCCCCCTCCTTCTCCAGGGCCCTCAGCAGCGAGCGAAGATCGTCGTAAGCCATGCGGTCCAGTATCCGGCACGCACTACCCTGGACCCGTCACCGGGGCCCTGCCGCGCCCCGCCGTCGCTGCCTGGGGGGCACTCCCGCGATGATCCGGTACATCCCGTTCCTGCTGGTGCTGGCGTTGTGGATCTACGCCTTCATCGACTGCCTCAACACGCCCGAGGAGCAGGTCCGCGGCCTCCCCAAGGTCGTGTGGGTCATCGTCATCCTGCTCTTCGGCGAGGTGCTGATCGGGCCGATCGCCTGGTTGGTGGCCGGCAAGCACCGCACCGCCCCGGCCGGCGGCAGCACGCCCGCCGAGTGGCACCGCAACCACCGCACGCAGTGGGTCGCCCCTGACGACAACCCGGAGTTCCTGCACTCGCTGCGCGAGGAGAACAAGAAGGACGAGCAGCTGCTGAAGAGCTGGGAGGCCGACCTGCGCCGCCGCGAGGAGGAGCTGCGGCAGCGCGAGAACGGCCCCGCCGACGGCCAGGACAACCAGCCCCGCGGCTGATCCTGCGGGACACTGGGCGTCATGGACGACGCGCAGGCGATGCTGGCGACCGCCGTCGCCGAGGCCCGGGCGGGCCTCGCGGAGGGCGGGATCCCCATCGGGGCGGCCCTGTACGCTCCGGACGGCCGCACGGTGCTGGGCCGCGGCCGCAACCGCCGTGTGCAGGACGGAGATCCGTCGATGCACGGCGAGACGGCGGCCTTCCGGGCCGCCGGACGGCAGCGCACCTACCGCGGGACGACGATGGTGACCACCCTGTCGCCGTGCTGGTACTGCAGCGGCCTGGTCCGGCAGTTCGGGATCTCCCGGGTCGTCATCGGCGAGGCCCGCACCTTCCACGGCGGCCACGACTGGCTGGCCGAGCACGGCGTGGAGATCGTCCTGCTGGACGACCCGGAGTGCGTGGCCCTGATGACGGAGTTCGTCGCGGCCCGCCCCGAGCTGTGGAACGAGGACATCGGCGCATGATCCCCACCATCGACCTCGGGCCCTGGCTCACCGGCGACGCCGCCGCCCGCGCCCTCGTCGCCGCCACCGTCGACGAGGCGCTGTGCTCGGCCGGCTTCCTGCTGGTCACCGGGCACGGCGTCGACCCGGGACTGCGCGCGGCGATCCGGGAGGCCGCCCGCGGCTTCTTCCGGCTGCCGGCCGCCGTCAAGGAGCCGTACGCGGTACGGGTCGGGGGCCGCGGCTGGCTGGGCCCGGGCGCGGAGGCCAACGGCTACGCGGAGGGCACGGCCACCCCGCCGGACCTGAAGGAGTCCTGGTCGTTCGCCGCCGAGGAGCCGACCGGTGACCCGGCCGTGGACGCCGAGTGGTTCCTGCCGAACCTCTGGCCGGCCGAGGCGCCGCGGCTGCGACCGCTGGTGGACGCGTACGTGACGCACATGCGCGGTCTCTCCGACCACCTGCTGGAGCTGCTGGCCGCCGCCCTGGGCGGGCCCGGGGACCTCTTCACCCGGCACACCCGCCACCCCACCTGGGGCTTCAACATCAACTGGTACCCGGGCACCGACGTGGTCGGACCGCCCGAGCCGGGCCAGTTCAGGATCGGCCCGCACACCGACTTCGGCACGGTCACCGTGCTCGACCGGCAGCGGGGCAAGGGCGGCCTCCAGGTGCACACCGACGGGGACGGCTGGCAGGACGCCCCCTGGGAGCCGGACTCCTTCACCGTCAACATCGGCGACCTGATGGCCCGCTGGACCGGCGACCGCTGGCGTTCCGGGCGGCACCGCGTGCTGCCCCCGCCGGCCGACGCGCCGGCGGAGGAGCTGATGTCGCTGGTGTGGTTCTACGAGTGCGACCCCGGCACCCGCGTCACGCCGCTGCCCGCGCCCGTCGGCAGGCACGCGTACGAGCCCGTGGACTCGCACGCGTACCTGCGGGCGAAGCTGGACGCCATCGGCCTGGGCTGAACCCCGGCCGGGGCGGGACGACGGGGCTCAGACGCCGGCGTAGGAGTGCTTGCCGGTGATGAAGATGTTCACGCCGTAGTAGTTGAACAGGAAGCAGGCGAAGGCGAGCAGCGCCAGGTAGGCGGCCTTGCGGCCCTTCCAGCCGGCGGTGGCACGGGCGTGCAGGTAGGCCGCGTAGACCACCCAGGTGATGAAGGACCAGGTCTCCTTGGGGTCCCAGCCCCAGTAGCGGCCCCAGGCCGCCTCGGCCCAGATCGCGCCGGCGATGATCGTGAACGTCCACAGCGGGAAGACCATGGCGTTCACGCGGTACGCGAACTTGTCCAGGCTCGCGGCCGACGGCAGGCGGTACATGATGTTCGCCCAGGTGCCCTCGGCGGTGCCCGACGCCGCGAGGCCGGTCTCGTAGCGGTCGCGGAAGAGGTAGAGCACGTTCGCCACCGCGCCCAGGTAGAGCACCGCGCCGGAGATGATGGCGCAGGAGACGTGGATCCACAGCCAGTAGGAGTGCAGCGCCGGGACCAGCTGGTCGCTGTCGGTGTAGAGGACCGAGACGGCGAGGCCGAGGTCGAGCAGGACCGTGGTGGTCAGGAAGAGCCCGATCCAGCGGACCTTCTTGCCCAGCAGGAGCAGCACCAGGTAGGCCGTGACCGCCGTGGCGCCGAAGGTGGTGGAGAACTCGTACATGTTGCCCCAGGGGGCGCGCTGCACCGAGAAGGCGCGCGCCGCCACGGCGGCCACGTGCATTGCCCAGGCCAGCACGGTCAGGGACACCGCGATGCGGCCGTAGAGGTCGCCCTGCTCGGTGTCGCCGGCCGCGCCGGGGCCGTCGGCGAAGCCGCGGTCACTGGCGGAGGCCCGGGTGACGACCTTGGGACGCGCCAGGGTGGCGGTGCCGCCGCCCTGCTTCACGGTCACGGTGACCGCGGGCGCGGACCCGGCGGCGCCGGGGGCGAGCGCGGCGGAGGTCTTGGCGACCTTGCTGCGGCTGCCGAAGACCCATTCCGCGATGTGGGCGAGGAAGGCCAGCGTGTAGACCGCCATCGCCGAGTAGATCAGGTAGTTGCTGAGGTGGGCGACGTTCTCGTTGACCGCGGCAGCGATGGTCACGCGCGCGCTCCTTCGTCATCGGGCAGGGGTTCTTCTGAGGGTTCGGGGTCCGCTTCGGGCAGCGGCGGGGCCGTGGCCGTGAGGTCGGCGGCGAGCTCGCCGAGCTCGTCGGCGATCCGCGCCGACTCGCTGCGGCCGAGCCCGGCCAGCTCGACGACGGTGACACCGTCCGCGCCGCGCACCGCCCGCACCCAGACCCGGCGGCGCTGGATGAACAGCGATCCGGCCAGGCCGAGGATGGCGGCGACGGCACTCACCAGCGCCCAGCCGTTGCCGACCTGGTGGGAGACCTGGAAGGTGGCCCAGGTCTTGACGCCGTCGAAGGTGAGCGAGCCGTCGCCGTCGGGCAGCGCGAGCGTCTCCCCCGGCTTCATCGCCTTGCTCACGATCCGGCCGTCGGCGTCCTTGAACTGCTTCATCTTGTCGGTGTCGAGCTGGTACACATTCTGCGGCAGGCCGGCGTCCACGCCCAGGTCGCCGTGGTAGGCGGTGAGGATCAGCGCCGGGTAGTCCAGGGCAGGGAAGGACGAGTGCGGGCCCTGCTGCGCGTTCAGCGCGAAGGTCGGGGTGAACAGCCCCTGGAAGCCGTACTGGGTCTTCCTGTCGGCGTGGTCGCGGACGTCCATCGCCTTGATCACGCCGACCGAGGTCTGGTTGCCGTCCTGCGGCAGGAACGGCACCGGGCCCTGGAAGACGACGTTGCCCTGACCGTCCTTGACGGTGACGACGGGCGCGTAGCCGTGGCCGATCAGGTAGACCTTGGAGCTGCCGACCTCCAGCGGCTCGTTGACCTCGATCGCGGACTTCGTCTGCTTGCCGCCCGGGCTCGTCCAGTAGCGGATGTTGGCGCGGAAGGTGCGCGGGGTGCCCTTCTGCGGGCCGCTGCGCGCGTACGAGGCGTTGAAGCCGTCCAGCTTGAAGCCGAAGGTGTCCAGGTCGTCGGCGTCGTAGAAGGTGCCCGGCTTGAAGTCGTCGTACTGGGTGAGCGTGTTGTTGAAGCCGTCGCCCTCGACGATCAGCTTGCCGCCCTCGGCCTTGAACAGCCCGCCCACCGCGAAGGAGATCAGCAGCCCGAACAGCGCGATGTGGAAGACCAGGTTGCCGGCCTCGCGCAGGAAGCCCTTCTCCGACGCGACCGCCGTACCGGTGACCTGGGTGCGGAAGCGGCGGCCGCGGAGGGCGCGCCGGGCGGCGGCGAGCACCGCGTCCGGCTCGGCCTCGGTGCGCCAGGTCGCGTACGCCGGGAGCCGGGTGAGGTTGCGCGGGGCGGCCGGCGGCTTGGCGCGCAGCTGGCCGACGAACTGCCAGCTGCGCGGGACGATGCAGCCCGCGAGCGAGACGAACAGCAGGATGTAGATCGCCGAGAACCACACCGAGCTGTAGACGTTGAACAGCCCGAGCTTCTCGTAGAGCGGCGCCAGGGTGGTGTGGGCGTCCTTGAAGGTCTGCGCCTTGATCTCGTCGACGCTCGTCTGCGGCACCAGCGAACCGGGGACGGCGGCCAGCGACAGCAGGAAGAGCAGGACCAGCGCCACCCGCATCGAGGTGAGCTGGCGCCAGGTCCAGCGCGTCCAGCCCCACACCTCGCGTCCGGTCCAGGCGAGTCCGCCGGCCGTACCCGGCCCGCGGACGCCGCCGAAGGAGCCGGGCACGACCTGGCCGAGGTCCTCGACGGGCGCGGTCGACAGCTGTGCGCCGGCCGCGCCGAGGTCGGCACCGGCGTCCGCCGCCGCGTCGGGGGGTGCCCCCGCGGTGTCTTTGGAGCTCATGGATCAGATCCCTGGAGTGAAGCCGGACGACCAGATCTGCATCTGGTAGACGATGTGGTCCCACACGCCGGTGACGAGCAGCAGGCCGACAGCGACGAGCATGCCACCGCCGAGGCGCATCACCCACACGTAGTGGCGCTTGACCCAGCCGAAGGCGCCGAGCGCGCGGCGGAAGGCGATGGCGGCCAGTATGAACGGCAGGCCGAGGCCGAGGCAGTAGACGGCGGTGAGCAGCGCCCCGCGGCCGGCACTGGCCTCGTTGAAGGCGAGGAAGTTGACGGCGCTCAGCGTCGGTCCCAGGCACGGCGTCCAGCCGATGCCGAAGAGCACGCCGAGCAGCGGCGCACCCGCCAGACCCATCGCGGGCTTGCGGTGGAAGCGGAGTTCGCGCTGGGTGATGCCGCCGACCACCCCCATGAAGGCGAGCCCCAGGACGATGGTGAGCGCGCCGAGCACCCTGGTGATGACCGTCTTGTGCACCAGCAGCGTCGTGCCGAAGTTGCCGAACAGCGCGCCGCCGGAGACGAAGACGGCGGTGAAGCCGAGGACGAACAGCGACGCGCCCACGAACATCCGGCCGCGCCGGGCCTCGGCCAGGTCGGTGCCGGTGACACCGGTCACGTACGACAGGTAACCGGGGACGAGGGGCAGCACGCACGGGGAGAAGAACGAGACCAGGCCGCCGAGGAGCGCGACCGGCACGGCGGCGAGCAGGGCGCCGTTCACCACGGTCTGGTTGGCACCGGCGGCGAGTACGCTCACGTCACTTCTCCGCGATCACCGGGTCGAGGACCTCGTGCAGTTCGTCGGCGCTGAGCTCCTTCAGCGCGCGCACCGCGATCTTCCCCTGACGGTCGATGATCAGCGTGGAGGGAATGGCCTGCGGGTTGACGCTGCCCTTGGGGAAGCGCAGCACCAGGTCGCCGGACGGGTCGTAGAAGCTCGGGAAGGGGATGTCGAATTCCTTCTCGAAGGCCTTGGCCTGTGCGGTCTGCAGGTCCCGGGTGTTGATGCCGATGAACTGCACGCCCTGCGACCCGGTCTCCTTGGCCACCTTGGCCAGGTGCGGCGCCTCGGCCCGGCAGGGCGGGCACCACGAGCCCCAGATGTTGAGGACGACGACCTTGCCCTTGTGGTCGGCGAGGCTGAGCGGGGCTCCTTCGACGGACTTCCCGCTCAGCTCCGGCGCGGCCACCCGGTGGCCCGGCTTGACCGTGGAGATCTCACCGGTGCCGCCGACGTAGTTCGTTCCGGGGCCGGTGCCGTCGGAGGACGCGGTGGAGGTCGAGCAGGCCGTGACGGCCAGCGCGAACGCGGCTGCCCCGGCCAGTGCCGCGGCACCGTGGAGCGGACGGCGTCGGAGGGCGCGCGTAGGACTCATGTGAAAAGTTTCGCATGAGGCCGGGAGCGATCTCGCGCACCCCCGACAGCTTTGCCGAAAGCGGCAAATGCCCCAAGTAAGCGACGGTTAATCGCGGCTCCGGGTCTGGTGCGCGAACTCGTCCACCAGGGCGTCCTGGAAGGCCTTGAGGTCGCCGGGCCTGCGGCTGGTGACCAGGACGTTGGGGCCGTCGCAGTCGACCACGACCTCCTGGTCGATCCAGGTGCCGCCGGCGTTGGTGACGTCGGTGCACACGCTGGGCCAGGAGGTGAGGGTACGTCCGTGCACGACGCCGGCCTCCACCAGCAGCCACGGCGCGTGGCAGATCGCCGCGACGGGGCGGCCCTCGGTGAAGAAGTCCCTGGTGAAGCCGACGGCGTCCGCGTCGAGCCGCAGGAGGTCGGGGCCCGCGACGCCGCCGGGGAGCACCAGCGCGTCGAAGTCCGCGGCGACCACCTCCCCGAGCGTGTCGTCGACGGGGAAGGTGCCGGCCCGGTCGAGGTGGTCGAAGGCCTGGACGCGGCCGTGGCGGGTGGAGACCAGCCGGGGCGTCCCGCCCGCCTCGCGGACGGCCTCCCAGGGGCCGGCGAGTTCGCTCTGCTCGACGCCCTCCGACGCCACCAGGAACGCGATCTTCCTCCCCTGCAGGGACGCGTGCATGGCCTGTGACCTCCTCGGCTCGGTCCTCGGGGACGTTCCCGTTCACCGGCTCGCCTGCCCGCCACCCCCAGGACGAAACGGGCGGATCGGTCTAGGAGGGGGAGGAAGAGGAGGAGGGCGTGGAGGAGGGCGTGGTGGAGGGGGACACGGAGGAACGTTCCTGCGCGAGGAAGCGGCGCCAGCCGCCCGCGGGGCGCTGCCCCGGGCCGAGGGTGCGCAGCTTCGCCAGCACCGCCGGGTCCTGCGCGTCCAGCCAGTCCACGAACTGTCGGAACGACACCAGGCGCACGTCCCGGTGGTCGGCCATCCGCCGCAGCGCGTCCTCGACGGCGTCCATGTATATCCCGCCGTTCCACTGTTCGAAGTGGTTGCCGATGAACAGCGGCGCGCGGTTGGTCTCGTACGCCCGGCGGAAGCCCCCCAGGTAGGCGTCGCGGGCCTGCCGTCGCCAGGCCGGGTAGTGGGCGGGGTTGCCGCGCGTGGAGTTCACCGACTGGTTGGCCAGCATGTTGTAGTCCATCGACAGCACCTCGAAGGAGCGGCCGGGGAAGGGCACCGCCTGCAGCGGCAGGTCCCACAGCCCGTGGCTCTTGCCCGGCCACACCTGCAGGCCGCCCGGCCCGCTGGCGTCGTACCGCCAGCCCAGGCGGGCGGCGGTGGGCAGCAGCGAACGCTGGCCCAGCAGGCAGGGCGTACGGCCGCCGATCAGCTCCTTGCGGTAGTCGAAGGGCAGCGGGGGCAGGTCGGTGAAGCCGGTGTGGGTGCGCCAGTTCTCCACGAAGCCGACGGCCTGTTCGATCTCGCTGCGCCAGTCGGCCGGGCTCCAGCGGCCCACCGAGCCCGCTCCCGCGCAGAAGTGGCCGTTGAAGTGCGTGCCGATCTCATGGCCCTCCAGCCAGGCCAGCCGCAACTGCTGCAGGGTGGCGCGGACGTGGGCGTCGGTGAGGTAGCCGATGTCGGAGGCGCCGACGGGATTGCGCGGCGGCTTGTAGAGCCTCTTCTTCGACTCGGGGAGCAGGTAGACGCCGGAGAGGAAGAAGGTCATCGTCGCCCCGTGCTCGCCCGCGAGCTTGCGGAACCGTTCGAAGAGCCCGTTGTCCAGCTCGCCCGCCCCGTCCCAGGAGAAGATCACGAACTGCGGTGGCGTCTGGCCGGGTTCCAGGCGCTCCGCGGCGGGCTGATGGGGCTGCGGCCCGGTGTCGGCCGTCGAGCCGTCGCCGATCGTCCGCACCGACGGGGACGGGGAGGGCCGCCCCTGCGGGCCGCCGGCGGACGGGGAGGGCGACACCGACGGCCCCTGGCCGACGTGCCGGCCGCCGGGGCCCTCCCCGGCGCAGCCCGCCAGCCCGACGGCGGCCGCTCCGGCCGCAAGGCCCAGTACCCCTCGTCGGCTGATCTCCCGCATTCCGCGCCCCAATCCCCGTGCGTCGCCCCCGCTCACCGCGCTAGATGCCGTGCGCGCACGGCGGGTTCCTTCGCGGGGTGCACGAATTCACCGGGCGGGGCACCGGATCGGGCCACGCGGCGGCGGCCGTCACGGAGCGTGCCGGAGGGCACCGGTCCGCGTGACCGGTGCCCTCCGGAACCGGCGGGAGGCGGTCGTCAGGCGCCGAAGCCCTTGCTGCCGCCCTTGACCGGCTTCGCCCCGGCCAGCAGATGCGCCGGGACCAGGTCGCGGGCGGGCTCGGCGTAGCCGACGGAGACGATCCGGTCGTCCTCGAACGTGAAGGACGTCAGGCTCGCCAGGGTGCACTGCCGCTTGCGCGGGTCGTGCCACAGGCGCCGCTGCTCCACGGCGCTGCGCACGATCCAGATCGGCAGCTGGTGGCTCACGCACACCGCCTCGTGGCCGCGTGCCGCGTCCCGGGCCGCCTCCAGCGCGGCCGTCATGCGCACGACCTGGTCCGCGTACGGCTCGCCCCAGCTCGGCCGGAACGGGTTGACCAGGTGCTTCCAGTTGGCGGGGCGCTTGAGCGCGCCGTCGCCGACGCCGAAGGTCTTGCCCTGGAAGACGTTGTCCGCCTCGATCAGCCGCCCGTCGCTCGCGACGTCCAGGCCGAGGACGGCGCCGATCGGCGCCGCGGTCTCCTGGGCGCGCTCCAGGGGGGACGCGACGACGTGAGTGATGTCACGGCCCGCGAGGTGCTCGGCGACCCGGTCGGCCATCTTCCGGCCCAGGTCGGACAGGTGGTAGCCGGGCAGGCGCCCGTAGAGCACGCCGCTGGGGTTCTCCACCTCGCCGTGCCGCATCAGGTGGACGACGGTGATCTCGCTCATGCGGTGGCCTCCGCTGCGGCGCGGGCGGCGGCCGGCAGGGCGGCCGCGATCCGCTCGATGGCGGCGCCGTCGTGCGCCGACGACACGAACCAGGACTCGAAGGCCGAGGGCGGCAGGTACACGCCCTGGGCGAGCATCGCGTGGAAGAAGGCCGTGAAGCGGAACGCCTCCTGCTGCCTGGCCTCGTCGTAGTTCGTCACCCGGTCCCCGGTGAAGAACACCGAGAACATGTTGCCCGCGGTCTGCAGGGTGTGCGTCACACCCTCCTTGGAGAGCGCGGCGGTCACCAGGCCCGAGACCTCGGCGGCGACGGAGTCCACCGCCCCGTACACCGCGTCGTCCAGCAACCGCAGCTGGGCCAGGCCCGCGGCGGTGGCCACCGGGTTACCGGAGAGCGTGCCCGCCTGGTAGACCGGGCCCGCGGGCGCGAGGTGCGCCATCACGTCGGCACGGCCGCCGAAGGCCGCGGCGGGGAAGCCGCCGCCCATCACCTTGCCGAAGGTCATCAGGTCGGGGCGGACGCCGTCGATGCCGTACCAGCCGGCCCTCGACACGCGGAAGCCGGTCATGACCTCGTCGGAGACGTACAGCGCGCCGTTCTCCCGGCAGAGGTCCGCCAGGCCCTGGTTGAAGCCCTCGGCCGGCGGCACGACGCCCATGTTGCCGGGCGACGCCTCGGTGATCACGCAGGCGATCTCACCGGGGTGGGCGGCGAACGCGGCCCGTACGGCCCCCAGGTCGTTGTAGGGGAGCACGATCGTGTCCCCGGCCTGCGCGCCCGTCACCCCGGGGGTGTCGGGCAACCCGAAAGTGGCAACCCCGGAACCCGCGGCGGCCAGCAGGGCGTCCACATGACCGTGGTAACACCCCGCGAACTTGATCACCTTGGCCCGGCCCGTGAACCCGCGTGCCAGCCGGATCGCCGACATCGTGGCCTCGGTGCCGGAGGAGACCAGCCGCACCTGCTCCACCGGCGCGACGCGCGCCACGATCTCCTCGGCCAGTTCCACCTCGCCCTCACCGGGCGTGCCGAAGGACGTACCCCGCGCAACCGCCGCCTGCACGGCGGCGATCACCTCGGGGTGGGCGTGGCCGAGGATCATCGGCCCCCACGAGCAGACGAGGTCGACGTATTCGCGACCATCCGCGTCCTTCAGGTAAGGACCCGTTCCGGACACCATGAACCGGGGCGTACCGCCCACGGCACGAAAGGCGCGTACCGGGCTGTTCACCCCACCAGGGGTCACGGCGGCTGCTCGATCGAACAAGGTCTGAGAAACTGGCGCTTCGTAGGCGTACGGATAGCTCACAAGCACATGCTCTCAAATGCCGGGCGTTGCGCGACGAGGTATCGACCGTGCATCTGAGACGATGATCGGGTTGCGCGGTTGGGTCTGCGGATGGTCGGGTAGTGGAATGCAGCGCGGTGGCGAACGCGGTGACGTGGGCGGCGGGGCGGACGACCCCGACGCGGAGCACGCCCGCCCCACCGGTCGGCGCCGCCGGCCGCCGAAAGAGCGCGACAGGGCCGTTGAGAAAAGCGGGAGCAGGGGTGGCCGAGTGGGGGTGACCTACAAGTACTTCGGCGCACCCGATGGTGCGACCGCCGCGCGGGTCCCCATCTCGATGCGACCCGAGGAACTCGGCGGCGACGAGCTGGGCCAGGGGATGTACACCAAGGTCAAGCCGGAGACCATGGCCGCCATGGTGCTGACCGGCATCGAGGGCATACCCCCGGCCAAGGTCCCGCCGCTGGAACTCGTCGTGCTCCACCCCGACTACGCCGTCGTCAAGCTGCCCCACTCCGTCGTCGAGCCGTTGCGCAAGGCCGACGAGGAGGCCCTCGGTGCCGCTGCCTTCATCTGGTCCACCGTCCCCGACCGCCGCGGGCCGCGGGACGCGTTCGTGATCTACACGATGCTGCACGAGTGGCAGGACTTCGCCCAGCGCTGTCACGAGAGCGGGCACCAGCTGTACTGCCTGGTGTGGCCGTGACGGGCGCCGGGCGGGTGCGGATTCACTGACGGTTACAGCACCACCACGACGACGCCGTTGTCGTAGCCGTAACCTCCGTAGCCGTAGCCTCCGTAGCCTCCATAACCGCCGTAGCCGCCGTAGCCGCCGTAGCCACAGCCGTCGTGGAGGTGATGGCCGTAACGCCATCCGTAACCCCAGTCGCCGTAGCCCCAGCAGCCGTCCCCGTGGGTGACGACGGACTGGTGCGAGGCGGGGGCAGCCTGTTGCGGCGCTGCGCCGGCCGCGCCGGCTCCGACGAGGGCGAGGATCGGTGCCGCGAGTGCCGCTGCGGCGATCCGGCGGATGGTCGTGCTCGTGACGCGCATGGTCGTTCCCTTCGACATGCGGAACGTGGGCGCCGGTCGTGGGGGACCCGGCGCGGGTCGCACCGGCCGGTGCGCGTGGCACGGGTGCGACGGGGGGTGCGTCCGGGCCTCGGGTGCGGACGCACCATCACAGACGTGAAATGTCGGACGGGATGCGGCTCATAGGAGCATCCCCTGACATGAACCTTAAGTTCCATTACTCCCCGCAGTCAATACATAGGGTGAAATCCCCTAATTTCGGACTCGATTCATGCGGTGGGAACTTCTCCGGTCACGAAGGGTGACGAAACCGGTGACGGCCCGTCGTCCGCCGGTCACACGAGGCGCCCGTACAACCGGGGTTGATCGGGGCGGATCGGGCATCAACCCGGTACGCGGGGCGGTTCGCCGCCCTCCCCTGTGCCCTTCGCGCGGACGGAGACGAGCATGAGCGAGACCCACGAGATGCGGCTGGCGGGGACGAGGAGCTCCGGCGCCGAGGAGTGGTACTGCCCGGTCTGCCGACGGCGGATCCTGCTGCGGTGGCCGCCCCACTACGAACTCCTGGTCCTCGAACGCGGTGACGAGAGCGTCGCGCACGCGGGCGGCAAGGGCGGGGTGTCGCTCACCGGCGCCGAACTCGCCGGCCCCCCGCAGCCGTTGGCCGGGCCGCCCGGTCCTCCGGGCCCGGAGGACCGGCGCTGGCTGCGGGAGATCGGTGTCGAGTGGGACGAGGACACGGACTCGGCCGCGTGACGCGGTGGTACGTCACACGGTGAGCACGAGCCCGTCCACCGTGGCCGCCAGCGCGCTGGGACGGTGGCCGCCGGGTTCGCGCAGGCTCACCGCGATCCCCAGACGGTGGGTGCCCGGCGGCAGGCCGGGCAGCGACAGCCGTACGACCGGATCGCCCGCCCGCAGCACGCCCCGGTCGTCCGCCAGCACGCGACGGCCCTCGCCGCCCGGGCTCGCGGTGACGGCCGCGTAGTACGCGAAGCACGCCCCGGGACCGGTGGCCGGGGGCAGGGCCAGCGTGACGTCCAGCGTGAACGGCACCCCCGGCCGTACGGCGCCGCCCGCGACCGCCAGCAGCGGCTCGGCCAGCAGCGTGACCGGCGGGGCGACGCCGGCACGGGGACCACCGTCGTCCCCGCCCCCGCCCCCGGTCCCGGTCGCCCGTCCGGGTCCGGGGACGGGATCGGGAACGGAACCAGGACCGGGACCGGCCGGGCGGCCCAGGACGCAGGCGAGCAGCGCCCCGGCGTCCCACTCCGGCCAGTGCCGGGTCTCCCCGGTGCGCACCCTGCGGATCTCCGTCGCCCGGATCCGCCCCCGGTCCAGCCGGACCCGCAGCACGAAGCTCTCGTACCCGGCGTCCGCCGACTCCGCCGCCGGCGCCGGCCCCGGCGGCGGGACCGCCGAGGCCAGCTCCGCGGCGTCCTTGCGCCACTGCTCGACCCGGATCGCGGAGACCACGCGCAGGTCGCGCACCGCGGCGATCACCTCGTCCGTGGACGCGGCCGACAGCTCGGCGTACGTACGGATCCCGGCGGCGGCCAGCAGGCGCGCGGTGGTCGCACCGACGCCGTCGATCCGGGTCAGCTCGTCCTCGTTCACGGCCCCTCGACGACCTCGATCACCGGCAGCGTGGTGAAGGCGCCCATGCCCCGGGCACCGGGGAACTGGACCATCGCCGAGACCTGGTAGAGCCCGGGCCGCAGCGTTCCGGCCGGGAGGACGACGTCGGTGTCGGCGCCGCTGTACACCGTCTTCGCGGGCGCCGGCCGTGTGACCAGGCGCCCGTCCACCGAGCGCGTGACGTCGCTGGTTCCGGAGAGCGAGGCGAAGGCGTAGGTCACCCTGAAGGGCGTGTCGTGCAGCAACGGCAACGTCACGCCGCCGACCTCGAAGGTCACGCTGACCGTGATCGGCAGGGACGCGGTGAGGACCAGGCCGGACGGGATGGCGTCGTTGTCCGTCACCTGGATGTCGCGCGCGTCGAGGCCGAGGACGGGGTTCCCCAGTTCGGGCTGTGCGGTCATGTTCTCTCCCCTGCGAGGTGGGCGCCGGCGCGGCGGCGGGTCGCCGCCGCGCTCGGCGTCCGTTCTTCCGCACCGCGCTTAACCGGCCGCCGTGCCGTCGCTTAACCCGGCGGCCGCGACGCGATAAGCGCGGGCGCGCCGCTCACACCGGCAGGTCGTCGCGCAGCCGTTGGTGGAGCTCGACGGTCTCGCGCTGCGGCGGCACGCCGAGGTCCTCGCGCAGCGTCCGCACGCAGGCCCGGAACTGGAGGATGGCCAGGTGCGGTTGGCCGATCCGGCTCAGGCAGCGCATCAGCCGTCGGTGCGCGGTCTCCCGGCACGGGTCCAACGCGACCAGGCGACGGCAGAGTTCGGCGCACGGGGCGTAGCGGCCCGCGGTGAAGTGCAGTTCGCTCAGCCGGGCGAGGGCGTCGAGGTGGGCCAGCCGCAGCCGCTCCCGGTGCAGGACGGTCCACTCCTCGTACGGCGACTCGGCGAGGAACTCGCCCCGGTAGAGGGCGAGCGCCCGCTCGTACTCCTCGGCCGCGCCGCTGCGGTCGCCCCGGTCCTCCGCCTCCCGGGCGGTGCGCAGCAGCAGGTCGAACTCGTCGCAGTCCAGCCAGAGGCCGAGCCCGGGACCGAGCCGGTAGGCACCGCAGCGGAAGACGACCACGGGTTCACCGGTCGCGGTGCCCAGCGTCTGGCGCAGTTGGTGCATCGCGACTCCGAGGCTGTTGCGCGCCGCCCCGGGGGCCGAGTCCGGCCAGAAGGCGTCCATCAGCGTCTCCCGGTGCGGCCAGGGGTCGCGGTGGGTGAGCAGGAAGGCGAGCAGGGAACGGGTGCGGTGGCCGTGCCAGCCCTCGGCCGGAACGCCGTCGACGCTGACGCTGAGCGAGCCGAGCAGGCCCACCGCCAGCAGCGGCGCGGCGGGGCGGACCGGTGGCGGCGCGGGCCGTTCCGGTGCGCGCGGGCCGCGGCGGAAGCGCGCCCACAGCCGGGCGCCCCCGGCGTCGGCCCCGGAAGGGCCGGCGGGCGCGGCGGCGCCGGAAGGGCCGGCGGGCGCGGCGGCGCCGGAAGGGCCGGCCTGCCGGAACCAGCCGTCCGCGGCCTCCCGGTCGCCGGCGAGCAGCGCCAGCCGGCCCTGCTGCCACTGCGCGGCGCGCAACAGCGCCGGCAGCCCCGCCGAGGCCGCCAGCATCGCGGCGGTACGTGCGTGGACCGCGGCGGTCGCGAGGTCCCCCGCGCCCGCGGCGGCGTCGCTCGCGCCGAGCAGTTCCCCGCACAGCCGCTCGGGCGGCACTCCGGGCAGTGGCGGCTGCGGTGCGGGCGGCTGGCTGTGGCTCGGCATGACGCTTCCCCCTGAGGCTCCTGCCTGGCGCCCCTCACTCAAGGACGCCGGTCCCGGCCTGTCAATCGGCGCCCGGGGCACCGGCGGGCCCGGCGGGGCCCACAGTGACGCCGGCGACGGCCGGTGGCCGCCGGGACGCCGCCGCGCCGGTCCGCGCACGCCCTCCCGCCCGGGCCGGTCGTACGACGGGCCGAGCCCCGGGCCCGCCGTCTGCGGTACGTCCCGCCCGTGTGGGGCTGCGATCGCCGCGCGGGCGGAGCCCGGACATACTGGACTACCGGCACCAAGAAGGGCATGACCGACCCGGAGGCACCACGATGCCCGTGTACGAGATGCGCGCCGAGTACGACACCGAGGACGGCGGCCCTGCCGACGGAAGCCCGCTGAGGGCGTGGCACATGGTGGAGGACGGCGCCGCGACGGGGCTGTGCGGGCGGGAGCTCTCCCCCGCCGCGGCCGTGCAGGCGGAGGACGTGTGGGGGACGCCGGCGGCGCAGCCCTTCTGCCACAGTTGCGGCGCGCTGTATCTGCGTCATACCGCTTGAGGCGGCGGAGCATAGCCGCCCGAACGCTTGTCCCGCATGCGGAACCCCGAAATTCCGGAGCGGGTGGAATCATGTGCGGATGCTGCTCACCGAGATCGACGCCGTCAATTGGAATGCCATTCCCACGCCGCGGCCGCGCCCTCGGACCGCCGACGCCCAGGACGGGGCGCGGGCCGAACGGCCCGACCCCGCGGCCGGGCTGAGGGCACTGGCCGCGGCCCGCGACCTCGATGGGGTCGCCTCCGCCGTGGCGGCCCTGACCAGCAGTTCCCTGCTGCGCGGACGCACCGGCGAGGTGCTCCCCGGTGCCGTGGTCGCGGCCCCCTTCCTGCTGGACATCGCCGAGCAGGGCCATCCGCACGCACGGGAGTCGGCGGTCGTCCTCCTCGACGGCGCGATGCGGTCCGCGCCGCTCGCCGATTTCAGCCGCTTCCGCACGACGGCCGGACATGACGCACCGTTGTGCTGCGCGATAGCCGAACTCGTCCGTGCCCGCCGGGATTCCCTGGCGGAATGCGGGAGGTCCGGGAAATACCTCCTCAAAGCGAGCGACGCCCATTGGCGCTTCGACATCCGTGAGGCCTCGGGCGCGTCGGGCGCGATCGTCGCCCTCGGCATCCTGCAGGGCGGGCTGCCCGCGCCGTCCTCCGGCGGCGAACTCCACCACGACGGCTCGGTGACCGCGGTCGGCGCCGTGGGCGTCGAGTGCCCTCCCGTGGACGCCACCGCCGAGGCGTGCCTGCGCCTGTCCGGCCTGGCGGCGGACGCCGCGGACGGCGGCGGGCTGGCGGGCGCCGTGCTCTACCCGGCGGCGTGCGGCGGCCATGGGCGCTGAGCCCGCCACCGGCTGGGAGCCGGGCGCCCCGGGGGTGCTGCGGCTGCCGTCGGGGCGGCTGGTGCGCGGACGGGGGCTGCGGAAGCCGCTGCCGGCCGGTCCCGTCCCCGTGTTCGGGCTGTACCTGCTGGGCCACGAACCCCCGGCGGTGGCCTGGGAGGGCCGCTGGGTGCGCTGGCCGGACTTCCGGCTGCCAGCGGACCGTGCGGACGCCGCCCAGGCGCTGCGCGCGGCGTGGCGGCGTGCTGCGGACGAGCGGGTGGAGGTCGCCTGCGGCGGCGGACTCGGCCGTACGGGGACGGCCCTGGCGTGCCTGGCGGTGCTGGACGGGGTGCCGTCCGGTGAGGCCGTCGCCTACGTCCGGGAGCACTACGCCCGGCGCGCGGTGGAGACGCCCTGGCAGCGCCGCTACGTGTCCCGCTTCGCCTGAAGGTGCGGGGCGTACGCCCTGACCGCCCCCTTGAGCTGCCGCAACGAGGGGTTGACCAGGGGCCGCCCCGCCACGGTGACGGTCGGCACGGTCTCGTTCCCGTCCGCCACGGAGCGCACGAAGGCGGCGGCGTCCGGATCGCGCCGGATGTCGACCGTGGTGTGGCGCAGCCGCGTGAACAGCAGTTGCGCCCGCAGCTTCATGCAGAACGGGCAGCCCGGCCGCCGGTGGACGCCGATCCCGCCCCGTCCGTGTGCGCGTCGCTCATGCTCCCCCGATCGGCAGGCGTGGCAGCCGCGTCCCGTGCAGCCACGGGTGGAAGACCAGCGCCTCCAGCTGCCGGTCGGTGTGCTCCTGGGCCAGGGCGGTGAACTGCCCGGTGGTCACGGTGCCATGGCGGTGGGCGGCGGTCCAGGCCCGCAGCAGCCGGAAGAACGCCGGGTCGCCCATGACCGTGCGCAGCGCGTGCAGGGTGAGGGCGCCGCGCTTGTACACCCGGTCGTCGAACATGTTCCGGGCACCGGGGTCGGCCAGCCGCAGGTCCTGGGGCTGGGCGGCGAGCCTGGCGTGGGCGCGGGCCGCGTTGCGGGCGGCGGGCGCCTCGCCGCAGGACTCGGCCCACAGCCATTCGGCGTACGCGGCGAAGCCCTCGTTGAGCCAGATGTGCCGCCAGTCGGCGAGGGCGAGGCTGTTGCCGAACCACTGGTGGGCGAGTTCGTGGGCGACGAGGCGTTCGAAGCCGCGGCGGCCGTCCAGGTGGTTGCTGCCGAAGACGGACAGCCCGTGCGCCTCGACCGGGACCTCCAGCTCCTCGTCGGTCACGACGACCGCGTACTCGCCGAAGGGGTAGGGCCCGAAGAGCTCGCCGAACACCTCCATCATCCGCGGCTGGCGCCCGAAGTCGTGGTCGAAGTCGGCGGTCAGGCGCGGCGGGACGGCGGCCGGCTGGGGTACGGCACCGCCGAGGTGGTCGATGAGCTCGTACTGGCCGATCTGCACGGTCGCCAGGTACGGCGGCATCGGCCGCGGCTGGTCGTACACCCAGGTCGTCGTGGAGGCGCCCACCCGGTACGACTCCAGGCTGCCGTTGGCGACGACCGTGTACGGCGAGGGCGCGGTCACCGTGATCCGGTAGCCCGCCCGGTCGCCGAGGTGGTCGTTGCAGGGGAACCAGGAGGGCGCGCCGATCGGCTGGCTGGCGACGAGCGCGCCGTCCTCCAGCTGCTCCCAGCCCAGCTCCCCCCAGTCGCGGGAACGGACGGGCCTCGGGTTGCCCACGTAGCGGACCTCGACCGCGAACGGGCCCTCGGGCAGCGCCTTCGCGGGCTTGATGCGGAGCTTCCCCGCGCGGTGCGTGTAGCGGGCGGGGCGCCCGTCGACGAGGACCCGGTCGAGACGGAAGGCTCCGAGGTCGAGGCTGAACGCGGAAAGGGCCCGGTCCGCCAGCGCGGAGATCCGGGCCCGGCCCGAGAGGCGGTTGGCCGCCGGGCGGTACTCCAGTTCCAGGTCGTAGTGGGTGACCCGGTAGCCGCCGTTGCCGTGCTCGGGGAAGTAGGTGTCCGCGGACACCTCCGCCCCGGGCGTGGCGGGGACGGCGGCCCCGCCACGCACGCGCTTGCCGTTGCTCACCCTGTGCGGGCCCCCTCTGTGTGCCAGGCGGAGATCGGGTTGCCGAGCCAGCGGGTGCCCTCGGGCACGCTCTCGCCCCGCATGACCAGCGAGGCGGGACCGATCGCGCTCCGGGCCCCGACCGTGGCCCCGGGCAGCACGATGCCGTGCGGGCCGAGGCTCGCGCCCTCCCCGAGTACGACCTCGTCCATCCGCAGGATCCGATCGTGGAACAAGTGTGTCTGTACCACGCAGCCGCGGCCGACGGTCGCGCCGTCCCCGACCCGGACCAGGTCCGCCTCCGGCAGCCAGTACGTCTCGCACCATACGCCGCGTCCGATCCGCGCCCCCAGGCACCTCAGCCACACGTTCATCAGCGGGGTGCCGCCGACCGCGCCGACGAGCCACGGCACGGCCAGCACCTCGACGAAGGTGTCGGCCAGTTCGTTGCGCCACACGAACGAGCTCCACAGCGGCCGTTCACCCGTCCGCACCCGCCCGACCAGCAGCCACTTCATCACCACGGCCACCGCGCAGGCGACCGCACCGGCGCCCGCGAGCAGCGCCCCGCCGGCGGCGAGCGCCACGGGCGCCCCGTACCGGTCGGCCACCGCCGCGTACCCGGCGAGCACCAGCACCACCAGCGCGACCGCGCACATCACGGGGACGACCCGGCACAACTCGACGGCCGCGCGGGCCAGCACGAGCCGCCGGGGCGGTGCGAAGGTGCGGCTGCGGTCGCCCGTCTCAGGGACGCGCGGCAGCTTCATCGGCGGCATGCCGAGATAGGAGCTGCCCGCCTTGGCGCCCTTGGGCGTCGACGAGAGCACGCCGACCAGGCCGTTCTTCGGCACCGAGCGGCCGGGGGCGGTCATGCCGGAGTTGCCGAGGAAGGCCTTCTTGCCGATCCGGGCCTCCGCGATGCGCATCAGGCCGCCGCCGAGCTCGTAGCTGCCCACCATGGTGTCGTCGGCGAGGAAGGCCCCGTCGCCGACGGTGGTCATCGTCGGCAGCGCCAGCACGGTGGACGCCTCTACGTGGCGGCCGACCTTCATGCCGAGCGCCCGCAGCCACACCGGCGTCAGCAGGCTGGCGTAGAGCGGGAACAGGTGCGCGCGGGCCCGGTCCATGAGCCGGGCCGTCGTCCACGCCTGCCAGGCGACACGGCCGTGCACGGGGTGGTGGCCCTCGCGCAGCCCGACGCCCAGCAGCCGCACCCCGGCCAGCACCAGCAGCGCGTACGTCAGCAGCCAGGCGAGCGTGGCCAGGGGCACGGCCGCGAGCGCGGCGGGCAGCGGCGCGGCGCCGGCGCCGCGCAGGAACCGGGCCAGCACCAGCAGGGCGGGCAGCGCCGACACCGCGGGCAGCAGGTCCAGGGCGAAGGCGGTCGCCTCGTACGCCGCCGACCAGCGCAGCCGTCTCGGCGGCCGGGAGTCGGAACTGCGGTGCGGGGCCTTGCCGGTGCGGACGGCGGGCACGCCGCCCCAGCGCTGCCCGGCCCGGACGGCGCCCACGACCGCGGAACCGGGGGCGATCTCGGCGCGCTTGCCGATCCGGGCGCCGGGCAGCAGGGTGCTGCGGGAGCCGACCGTGGCGCCCGCCCCGACGCGGATCTTGCCGATGTGCAGCAGGTCGCGGTCGAGCCAGTGCCCGGACAGGTCGACCTCGGGCTCCACGGCGCTGCCCTTGCCGAGCTTGAGCATGCCGGTGACCGGCGGCGGGGAGTGCAGGTCTGCGCCGTCGCCGACCTTGGCGCCCAGCGCGCGGGCGTAGTGGCTCAGCCAGGCACCGGTGAGGTTGCCGGCGCCGCTGACCTGCGCGAGGCGTTCGGCGGCCCACAGACGCAGGTGCACCGCCCCGCCGCGCGGATAGGTGCCCGGGCGCACCCCGCGCAGCAGCAGCCGGGCGCCGCCAGCGGAGACGGCGACCCGTCCGGCGGGGCTGATGAGCAGCGCCCAGCCGGCCAGCACCCACCACCAGGAGACGGCCGGGACCCACGGGAACGGGCCGAGGAGGCGCAGCGCGTTGCCGATCGCGGCCGCCACGACGCCCCAGCGCAGTCCGGCCAGGACGAACAGCGGGAGCATCAGCGCCAGCTGGACCGCGGCAGCGCGCCGGGGCACCGGCCGTACGGGGCGCGCGGCGGCGCGGCGGGCGTCGGCCTCGTCCAGGCGGGCGGCGAGCGCCCCGAGGGTGGGGTGCTGGTAGACGTCGCCGACCGCGGCCGCGGGGTAGCGGGTGCGCAGCTGCGAGACGAGGCGGGCGGCGGTCAGGCTGCCGCCGCCGAGTGCGAAGAAGTCGGCGTCCGGCCCGGTCACCGGCGCGCCGAGTAGCTCGCCCCACAGGCCGGCGAGCAGGCCCTCGGTGCCGCCCAGTTCCGCGGCGGGCGCGTCGAGCCCGGGCAGCGGCCAGGGCAGCGCGTCCCGGTCGACCTTGCCCGAGGTCCGGGTGGGCAGGGTGTCCACGACGGCGAGCAGCGGGACGAGGGCGGCCGGCAGCGCCTCGCGGAGCCGGGCGAGCGCGTCGGCCTGGTCGAAGTCACCGGTCACCGCGACGTAGCCGACCAGGATCTGGTTGCCGCCCTTGGTGGTGCGGACGGCGGCGGCCGCGCCGGCGACGGCGGGCAGCGCCTGCAGCGCGGCGTCGATCTCGCCCAGTTCGATGCGGCGGCCGCCGAGCTTGACCTGCTCGTCGGCGCGGCCGACGAAGACCAGGCCCTCCGCGTCCGCGCGGACCAGGTCGCCGCTGCGGTAGGCGCGGTCCCAGCCGAGGGCGGGCAGCGGCGCGTACTTCTCGGTGTCCTTGGCGGGGTCCAGGTAGCGGGCGAGGCCGACCCCGCCGATGACCAGCTCGCCGGTCGCGCCCATGGGCAGCGGTTCGCCGTGGGCGTCCACGACGGCCAGTTCCCAGCCGTCCAGGGGCAGTCCGATGCGGACCGGGCCCTCGCCGGTGAGCTGGGCGGCGCAGGCGACGACGGTGGCCTCGGTCGGGCCGTAGGTGTTCCACACCTCGCGCCCCTCGACGGCCATCCGTTCGGCCAGTTCCGGCGGGCAGGCCTCGCCGCCGAAGATCAGCAGGCGGACGTCGTCCAGCGCCTCGACGGGCCACAGCGCGGCCAGCGTGGGCACGGTGGAGACGACCGTGATCCCCTGCTCGACGAGCCAGGGGCCGAGGTCCAGCCCGGTGCGGACGAGGGAGCGCGGCGCGGGCACCAGACAGGCGCCGTGCCGCCACGCCAGCCACATCTCCTCGCAGGAGGCGTCGAAGGCCACCGAGAGCCCGGCCAGCACCCGGTCGCCGGGTCCCAGCGGCTCCTCGGCGAGGAAGAGCCGGGCCTCGGCGTCCACGAACGCGGCGGCCGAACGGTGGGTGACGGCGACGCCCTTGGGCTTGCCGGTGGAACCGGAGGTGAAGATGATCCATGCGTCGTCGTCCGGCCCGGGACGGCGGCCGACGGTGCCGCGGGGCTCGGCGCACGGGGTGATCGTGAGGTGCTCGCCGATGACGGCGCACACCTCCGCCTCGGAGAAGACCAGCCGGGCGCGTTCCTCGGGGTCCTCGGCGTCGACCGGCACATAGGCGGCGCCCGCGGAGAGCACGGCGAGGACCGCCACGTACAGGTCGGCGGTGCCCGAGGGCACCCGTACGCCCACCCGGTCGCCGGCGCCGATGCCGGACTCCGCCAGACGGCGGCGCAGGCGCTCGGTCGCGGCGGCCAGGGCCCGGTAGCTCAGCGTCGTGGTGCCGTCGTCGACGGCGGGTGCGGTGGGGTGCGCCCGGGCGGTGGCGGCCAGGACCCCGAGCAGGGTGCGCCCGGGGGCGGCGTCGCCGGCCCGGAAGACCGCCCGCGCGGGGCACAGGACGCCGGAGGTGCCGGCGACACCGGCGGGCGCGGGGTCCTCGAGGAGCGGGAAGGGCGATTCGACGAGGGTCATACGGTGCTCCCCGGCTCGGACGAGCCGGGGGTCGGTGGTGCCGCCGCGGACACGCCGGGCACCTTGTTCCGGTCGCTCACGGCCAGAGACAGACGCATGTCAAACCCTCCAAAACTCAGGACCACTGCGGCGCCGGAGCCCCTCGCCCGGCCGGCCGGGGACCACGGTGTCCCGGCGCGCGGGACCGTCCCCGCGACTGGCGCACGCCCGGCATCCCCGTACCGCGCCCGTCCTGACCGGACGGCCCGCGGTCCGGGTCCTTCACCCGGCGTCACAAATGGCGAACAGGGAGTTTACCGGTGCTTAATCCCCGCAGCCCGCCGAAAGGGGGGCACGTGGCCGCTCTCACAGTCGTGCCGGGCCCGGCGGGGCGTCGCCGCCACCTCCTTCCCACGGCCGATCCGACGGTCCCCACGCCGTTCACCGGCCCTCGCCCGGCGGTCGGGCGGCGCGCGTACGCCGCCCGTGGCGTCCTCGGCCGACGCCGCCCGACCGGCGAGAAGCGGGATCACCGCATGTGACGCACGCCACAGACCTGACGGACCCCAGCTTGGCACGGGCCGCCTCTGCCTGCTGGTGGGGCGGGACCTCCGTTCCCTACTGGACCACGGCAGGGACGGGAACATCGGCTTCACGGCGCATCCGGGTGACGTCACGCAGAACGGCCGGGCCGGGGTCCGGACGGCCGGTGCGTTGATCGCCCGTCCGTCACATCACGTTGACGGACGGGCGCTTCCGGGCAGCTCCGGCGTGCCCGCGATCGCTCCCCGCGCGATCCCGGGCAGAGTCGGTCCCGCCTGGCGGTCCCGCGGTGCGCGCTCCTACCCTCGGCAGCTCGGAAACCAGGGGGTGAGGACCGATGCCTGCCGCGGATGTGCGGGTCGTGCCGGTGCAGCGGATGCGGCCCGGCGACCACGCGTTCGTCAGTTACGACGGCGACGACACACGCTGGGACGTCCTGGCCGCGTTCGCACGGCTCGGGCTGGCGGCCGGCGAGCGGGTCATGGTCTTCGCCGCCCCCGGCGTGCCGGACCGGGAGGTGCTCGGCCACCTGGGTCCGGCCGACGACGCCGGGCAGCCCGGGGACGCCGACGCACGGGTGGAGTCGGCGCACCGGCGCGGGCAACTCGTGCTGAGCAGCATGCGCGAGCTGATCCGTCCGGACCCCGCGTTCACGGCGGTGCGGCAGCAGGGCCGGCTCGCCGAGGAGACGGACCGCGCGGTCCGCGACGGGTACGCGGGCCTGCGCGCGTACATCGACATGCACTGGGTGCGCGACATGGGCGCGCCCATCGACGCGATGGTGCACCGCGAGACCCACGCCGACCACCTCTTCACCGGACGGCCGTACGCGGAGATCTGCGCCTACGACCGCCGGTGGTTCACCGGGGACGTGCTCGACGCGATGGCGCAGGCCCACCCGCGCAACCTGCTGACCCGGCTCGGCGCGCTGTACGCGACGCACACCGAGGGCCTGCTGCGGCTGCTCGGCGAGGCCGACCTCAGCACGCGGGAACGGTTCCACGGCATGGTCGAGGACGCGCTGCGGCGGACCACGGAGGGCGGGCGGCTCGTCCTGGCCCTGCGCGACCTGCACTTCCTCGGCGTCGGCTGCGCGACGGAACTCCTGACGCTGGTGGCCGCCGCGGGGGAGCGGGGGGTGCGGGTGGAGATCCGCTGCTCTGCCTTCCACCTGACGCTGCTGCGCACCCTGGGCGCGGCGTCCCTGCCGGGGCTGACACTGATCGAGGTGAGCGGCTGATGCTGGAGGAGCTGCACGAACCCTCCGCCGGCGATCCGGCCGCCGGGGGCTGCTGGCTGGAACGCGACTTCACGGAGGGCGAGCTGCCCCGACTGCGGGTACTGGCCGAGGAGTTCGCGATGTGGGCGGGGCTTCCGGCGGCACGCCGCGGCGAATTCGTCCTCGCGGTGAACGAGGTGGCCTCCAACGCGATCACCCACGGCGGCGGCCGCGGCCGCCTGATGCTGCGCCGTACCGACGGCGAGGTGCAGGCCCGGATCACCGACGCCGGCCCCGGCTTCAGCGCCGCCGTCATCCCCGAGCTGCTGCCCGGCCTCGACTCCCGCTGCGGGCGCGGCCTGTGGCTCGCCCGCCTGGTCACCGACCACCTCACCATCGCCACGGGCCCGGTCGGCGCGGTCGTCACCCTCGCGATCCGCCTCCACTGAGCGGGCGGCGCCCGGGCCAGGGCCAGGCGGCTCGGGCGCAGCGCCGTTGCCCAAGTACAACCTGTGGCGGCGCCGTTGAGTGCGCACCCAAGCCACCCCGGTCACGTCGCCGCGCCCACCCTGCGGTCCGCACCCGGGCTCACGGCAGGGCCGGGAGCGTGCCCTCAGCGGGGAGGTGGATCCAGCCCTCGACGGCGGCCGCGTGGATCTCCTGCGGGCCGGCGGGACCGCGGGTGAGTCCGCGCTGGACGGCCCGTGCGGCGAGGGCGGCGACCAGTGCGTCGAAGGCGTGCTCGCTGCCGTCGTACGCGGCGCGTTCGGCCGGGCCGCACCGCAGCCAGGGGGCGGCCGCGCGGAGTTCGGCCGTCGAGCGCTCGGGACCGAGGCCCCATCGTCTGCGGGACGCCGCCGGGTACACCTCGGCGATCCGACCGGAGCCGTCACGGGCGACCGGGTGGTCGCGGGCGGCGAGTTCGTCGGCGAGGTGGGCCCAGCGGGCGGCGGTGGCGCCCAGCCGGTCGAAGGCGACGGACAGCGGCCACCGGCCGCCGAGTTCCCCGTGGGTCAGGACGTCGGTGCGGCGGTGGCGCAGGGTCGCCCGGTACGCGGAGGCGTCGGTGCCCCGCCCGGGCCACGGCGTGCCCGCCGCATGCGCGGCGACGGCCTCGACGAACGGGATCGGCCAGCCGAAGGGGCAGTCCACCCCGGCCCGTTCCCCCGGCTCCAGTCCGCACAGCAGGTCAGTGAGCACGTCGTCGGCGCACCCCAGCAGCGGCGGGGAGACGACGGCCGTGCCGTCACCGGGCCAGGTGACGACCGCGACCGCGGTCGTCCTGGGGCTCGCGGCCAGGTCGATCCCGAGGGTGCGCACGGTCCCATCATCCCCGCCGCGCGGCGGGCGCGGCGGGGGCGCCGCTGAACGTTCCCGTGCCGAGGTGCGTATCCCCTGGCGTACCGCACTGCAGCCGATGGTGAGGACCGGCCGATGAACGCTCAGAGCAACGTCCCCTTCCAGGGCCTTCAAGCGCTCCCCGACGGCGAGGCGGAACTGCCGCTCGTCGTGCACCTGCGGTGGGAGGACCTCGCGGCGCTGGGCCGTGAGGCGAGCCGGCTGGCGGTGCGGCTGCAGCGGCCGGTGAGCCTCGACGAGGCGGCCGGGCACCATCTGCGGACCCGTTTCGGGGTGAGCCACGCGCCCGACAAGGACGAGCACCCGAAGACCGAGGCGAGCCGTGCGGTCACCGCGGCGGTGCCCTCCTCCGCCGCCCCGATGGCGATCGCGCCGGGTGCCGCGCAGCAGTCCGGCGGCGCCCACGCGGCTCCCACCCACGCGGCCCCCGCGCACGCGTCGGCCCACACGGCGGCCCACACGGCGGCCCACACGGCGGCCCACACACCCGCGCACACCCCCGCGCACACCTCCGCCCCGGCGTCCGGCACCGGGCTCATGCCGGGCCAGCAGCCCGAGCACCCGGGCAGGATGGCGCCGCTCGGTGGCCGCAACGTCGTGGAGCAGCCCACGACCGCCGCCGGGTAGCTCCCCACTCCCCCGGCAACCGCTCAACCGCTCAACCACCCAACCGTTCACATCGCCGCGAGCGCGCGCCCGACGTCCCGCAGATGGGCGCGGAGCGCGGCCGGGGTGTCCTCGTCGAGGACGACGGGGAGCCCGGCCAGCGCCACGAGGTCGTGCGTGATCAGGTCCGGCGAGTCCGCGCCGAAGGTCACGCGGCAGCGGCCCTCGTCCAGCGGCGTCACCCGCCCGGGCAGCGGCGCCGGGAGGCGGGCCAGCACCTCGGCGGCCGGGGCGCCGACCGTGGCCGCGGCCGTGAAGCGGTAGGGGGCGGCGGTCAGCGTCGCGGCGAGGTACGCGGCGGGGTCGGTACCTGGGCCGCCGGGCAGGTCGCGCGGGGTGAAGCGGCGGTGGACGGGGGCGGGGCCGGTGAGCCGGTCCAGCCGGAACACCCGCCAGCCCGCGCGGTCGGTGTCGTAGGCGATGACGTACCAGCGCCCGTACGCGGTCGCGAGGCTGTGCGGCTCGGCACGGCGCCGCTGCGGGACGGCGGCGGCGCGGCCGCGGTAGTCGAAGGTCACCACCTCGTGGTCGCGGCACGCGGCGGCGAGGACGGCCAGTGCGTCCGGATCGGCCTCCGGGACGGGCTGCCCGACCGGGACGCGGAAGGTGGCCGCGCCGACGGCGGCGACCCGGGCCCGCAGCCGCGCGGGCAGCACCTGCTCCAGCTTGGCCAGGGCGCGTACCGACGTCTCCTCGATGCCCGCCACACCACCGCCCGCGGCGGCCGTGCGCAGTCCGACGGCGATCGCCACCGCCTCGTCGTCGTCCAGCAGCAGGGGCGGCAGGTCGCGGCCGGAGGCCAGGCGGTAGCCACCGGCCGTTCCCGTGGTGCCGTGCACGGGGTAGCCCAGTTCGCGCAGCCGGTCGACGTCCCGGCGCACGGTGCGGCCGGTCACGCCCAGCCGGCCGGCGAGCTCGGCGCCGGACCAAGTGCGGCGGCTCTGCAGCAGCGAGAGCAGCCGCAGCATCCGGGCGGGCATCGTCGGGCGGTCCGTCGTCATGCGCCGAGATTTCCACAGCCTGGGGACAGGATGTGTCCTCAAGCGCTCCTAGCGTCGTCCCCATGAGGACGAACACGCACGAGGACACCCTGATCACCCCGGACGACGCGGACTACGACGCCGAGCGCTCCGGTTTCCAGACCGCCCGTCTCCACCGCCCGGACCTGATCGTGGCCGCCCGGACCGCCGAGGACGTCCGGGCGGCGGTGGTCCACGCGGCGGCCCGCGCGCTGCCGGTCGCCGTCCAGGCCACCGGGCACGGCCTGTCCGTGGCCGCCGACCGGGGTGTGCTGATCAGCACCCGCCGCATGCGCGCGGTCCGGGTGGACCCGGTGGCGGGCACCGCGTACGTCGGGGCGGGTGCCCGCTGGGCGGACGTCGTCGCGGCAGCCGCGCCCTTCGGGCTGGCGCCGCCGAGCGGCTCCTCGCCGGACGTGGGCGCGGTCGGCTACACCCTCGGCGGCGGACTGGGCCTGACGGCGCGCCAGTACGGCTGGGCCTGCGACCACGTACGGGCCTTCGACGTCGTCACGGCGGACGGCCGGGCCCGGCACGTCACCGCCCGGACCGAGCCGGAACTCTCGTGGGCGCTGCGCGGCGCCGGCCACGGCCTGGCCGTGGTCACGGGGATGGAGATCGGGCTGCTGCCCGTGCCGGCGCTGTACGGCGGGCAGTTGGTCTTCCCGGCGGGGGCGACGGAGGAGGCGCTGGAGGCGTACCTGCGCTGGACCCGGGAGGTGCCCGAGGAGCTGACGTCCTCGGTGGCCCTGGTCCCGGCCGGGCCCGGGGGACGGCACCTCGCCTCGGTGCGGATCGCCTTCAACGGCCCGGCGGCGGAGGGCGAACGCCTGGTGGCGCCGCTGCGCGCGACCGGGCCGCGTACGACCGACGACCTGCGGCCCGTGCCGTACACCGAGTCGGGCGCCATCCACCGCGACCCGCCGCGGCCGCACGCCTACGCCGCCGACAACGCCGTACTGCGCGACGTCGACGCGGCCGCCCTGCGCCGGGTCCTCGCGGCGGCCGCCGGCACCGTCGTCGACCTGCGCCACCTCGGGGGCGCCCTGTCCCGGCCGCCCGCCGTGCCGGGCGCGACCGGCCACCGCGACGGGCGGTTCCTGCTGCGGGTGATCTCGGCGGCAGCGCCGGAGATGGAGCCGGTCCGGGCGGTGCAGCGCCGCGTCCTGGCCGAGGTGGCCGACCGGACGGCCGGGCGCTGCATGACCTTCGTCTACGGCGACGGAGCGGGGGCCACCCCCGCCCAGTTCCGTTCCGGCCACCCGGCGCCGGACGCCGAACGCCTCGCCCGCCTGAAGGCGGCCCTCGACCCCGGCGACCTCTTCCGCTTCAACCGCGGGGTGCGGCCGGGAGGCTAGCCCGCCAGGCTGTATCCGAACGCCGTGTAGGTGCGCGCCGGAAGCCCCACCTTGGCCGGGCCGAAGCCGGTCGAGGCCGTCGTCGAATAGAGCGTGGACGCGGCACCCGGGAGGAACCAGGCGGCACCCTCGGGGTCGTTCTCCCCGTCGGCGACGACGGTGAGGTCGGCACGGCCGTCGCGGTTCACGTCGGAGGCCAGGAGGCGGTGGCCGAAGGCGTCGTTCATCTCCGTCGCGCCGGGCACACCGGGGCTGTCCTGCGTGAGGAACACCGACCGGGCCGTGGTGACGCCGGAGGCCGTACCCCGGAGCAGGGTGACCGCCCCGGCCCACGTCCGGACGTCGACGGCGTCGCCGAAGGACTCGCCCGGCGCGCCGACCGCGAGGTCCCCGTACCCGTCCTTGTCGTAGTCGCCGATCGCGAGGGCCTGGCCGAAGCGGTCCCCGGTCTCGGAGGAGTCCGGGACCCCCGCGGAGTTCTGCGTGAGCGTGACGCGCCGGGTGGTGCTCGGACCGGACGACGTGCCGTAGACGACGTCGATCCTGCCGCCGGTGGAGGCCGAGGGCTCGGCGGCCGGGTCCTCGGGGTTGCCGAGCGCGATGTCGCCGTAGCCGTCCTTGTTCAGGTCGCCGATCGCCGCCGTCCCGGCGGGCCGCAGGGTCGCCGCCTTGGTGATGCCGGAGGCGGTGCCCCGGTAGTAGACGGCGGAGCCGAGCTGGTAGCGATTGGCCTTGCTGCCGGTGGCCACGAGGTCGGCCCTGTTGTCGCCGTCGACCCGGCCCGCGGTGAGGGCGGGCCGGTCGATGCCCGGGGCGTACTCGGACGCCTTGCCGGTGCTGCCCGACTTGGCGAACGGGCCGCGGATCAGCCGGATCCGCCAGGAGGCTTCGCCCGTGCGGCCCTGCGTCGAGACCGCCAGGTCCGGCTTGCCGTCACCGGTGAAGTCGGCGGCCGCGAGGCCCATGCCGAAGTAGCTTCCGGCGTACGACAGCGGGTTCTTCACCGTCGTGCCGCCGGACAGGCCGCTCTTGGAGCCCCAGACGATGACGACCGTGCCCGCGTCCGGGTAACTGCCGACCTTCTCGCGCGGGGCGCCGACCACGAGGTCGCTGTAGCCGTCGCGGTTGAGGTCTGCGGCGGCGACCTGGTCGCCGAACTCGTCGTCCGCCTCCGCCGCGCCGGGGACGCCCGCGGTGTTCTGGCTGATCACCTGGTGCTTGGCGGGGTTCAGCCCGCTCGCCGTCCCGTAGACCACGGCGACCTGACCGGCCCAGAGCTTCCCGCTCACCTTGGCGGCGGGAGCGGCGACGGCGACGTCCCGGTAGCCGTCGCCGCTCCCGCCCCCAATGCTGTCCCTTTTACCCAACTCCAACCCCCAGAGGTCTTCCTACACCTCCTATGCCTACTTCTCTTTGAAAAAAAAAAAAGTGTGAATATGAAAAAAAACAATAAACAAAAA
>NZ_JARAVK010000080.1:0-36529 GCF_033792765.1 Streptomyces sp. PA03-6a
TCCCGCCGCCCCGTCGGCGCCTCCGGCAGCCAAGCCGGGTGCGTCACCGGCCGGCCGGCCCTCCGTGCCTCCGGCAGCCAAGCCCGGTGCGTCACCGGCGGTCCGTCCGTCCGCACCGCCCGCCGTCCAGCAGGGGACACCGCCCGCCGCCCAGCCGGGCGCGCCACGGTCCTCGGTGGAGGGCGGGGACGGCCCGGTGGGCTGAGGGAGCCCTTCCCGCCGTGCGGTGCGGTGACCGGCCCCGGCCGGTCACCGCACCGCGTCCGGCGGGGGAGACGTCGAACCCCGGCGGCGGCGCCCCGGGCCGAGGGCGCCGGCGAACGGGAACGGCGGCCACCGGCGCTCGCGTGAGCGTGGTGGCCGCCGTTCGTACGGTCAGCCGAGCCGCAGCACCGAGGTGAGGACCTCGGCCAGCGTCGCCGCGGGGTCCTCGACGGCCTCGCGGCTCCGCCAGGCGACGAAGCCGTCCGGGCGGACCAGGATCGCGCCGCTCGGCGTCATGCCGTGCACCGCGGTCCAGTCCGTGCCCGCCTCGGGCACCAGGTCGGCCTGCGTGGACTCGCCGAGCCGGTACGCCTGCAGCGGCACCCCGAGGCGCTCCGCGACCGTGCGGGCCGCGTCGTGCCAGGCCGTGCCCTTCGGCCCGTCGCCGGTGAGCAGCACCATGGAGCGCTCGTACAGGTCCAGCGTGGAGCGGCGCTCGCCCTCCCGGGTGGTCACCCACACGTGCGGGGAACGGCCACCGGGTTCGGCGACCGGCCGGAAGTCCTCGGGGACGACCGGCCGCCCCGGGTCCGCGCCCAGGAACGCGCCCTCGGGGTAGCGGTAGCCCAGCGCGACCACCAGGACCCCCTTCTGTGGCCCGCCGCCGGCCGGCGGCGCGTAGCCCGGGTGGGCGTGCTCGGCGGAACGGGCGGAGGCCCGCTCGCTGGTGGCCACGGCGACCGGGCGGCGCTCGGCCTCGTACGTCTCCAGCAGCTCCGGCCCGGCCCAGCCGCCGGTCACCGCGGCGAGCTTCCACGCCAGGTTGTGGGCGTCCTGGATGCCGGTGTTGGAGCCGAAGGCGCCGGTGGGCGACATCTCGTGGCACGAGTCGCCGGCGAGCAGCACCCGCCCGCGCCCGTAGGAGTCCGCGACCCGCTCCGCGGCCCGCCAGGGGGCCCGGCCGGTGATCTCGATCTCCAGGTCCGGCACGCCCACCGCGGTGCGGATGTGCGCGGCCAGCCGCTGGTCGGTGAAGTCCTCCGGCGACTCGCCCCGCTCGGGGTGCCAGGGCGCGTGGAAGACCCAGTTCTCCTGGTTGTCGACCGGCAGCAGCACGCCGTCGGCGTCCGGATTGGTCAGGTAGCACGCGATGAAGTAGCGGTCGCCCACCGCGTCGGCCAGCCGCTTGGCGCGGAAGGTCGCGCTGATGTTGGCGAAGAGGTCGCCGCGTCCGGTGTGACCGATGCCCAGGGCGCTGCGCACCGGGCTGCGCGGACCGTCGGCCGCGACCAGGTAGTCGGTCCTGACGGTGCTGCGGTCGCCGGTCTCCCGGTCCATCAGCTCGCAGGTGACGCCGTCGTCGTCCTGGGTGAACGACACCAGCTCGGTGCTGAAGCGCAGGTCGCCGCCGAGCGTGCGGGCGTAGTCCAGGAGCACCGGCTCCAGGTCGTTCTGGCTGCACAGGCACCAGCCGCTGGGGCTGATGCCGGACAGCCGGCCGCCCGGGTCGATCTCCCGGAACAGCCATTCGGCGTTGTCCGAGGTCAGTGAGTCGGCCTGCAGGATGCCGTGGTTGTCGGCGAGTACGGAGGCGGCCCGCCGGATCAGCGGCTCGGCCCCGGCGGTACGGAACAGCTCCATGGTCCGCAGGTTGTTGCCGCGGCCACGGGGGTGGATGGAGGTACCCGGGTGCTTCTCGACGAGGACGTGCCGGACGCCGAGCCGGCCCAGGAAGACTGAGCTGGAGAGCCCGACGAGGGAGCCCCCCACGATGAGGACCGGAACCCGGTCTTCGGCCTGTGGAGTCATAGCTCCCTTGATGCCCGATTACCGGGGGTATTTTCGCCCGTCACCCAATTGGATCACATATCTCGCACCGGTTGGGCCACCACAGCACGATCGTTGGACGACGGACCTCGGGGGTTGCTCGCTCTCGGAAGAGGTGGAATATGCCGGCCCAGGCCGAAAAGGTCTCGCAGTCCGCGCTTGATGGCAATCGCCTGCGCGTCGTCCTCATGCTTGATGTTGAAGACGACGCCGAGCAGCGGTTTCTTGACGCGTATGACCAGATGTGCCGCCACGTCGCTGCCGTGCCCGGACACGTCAGCGACCAGCTTTGCCAGTCGATCGAAAATCCCTCGCAATGGCTGATCACCAGTGAGTGGGAGAGTGCGCTGCACTTCCTCGCCTGGGTGGACAGCCCGACCCATCTGGAGATGGTGCAGCCGATGCACGGCTGCGTGAAGGACACCCGCTCGCTCCGCTTCGGGGTGCTGCGGGAGACCCGTACCTCCTACGAGTCCGGTCGCATGCAGACCGTGCCGAGGGTCGGGGACGGGATCATCCGCCACGCCATCACCTTCACCGTGAAGCCCGGCAGCGAACAGCAGGTGGCGGACATCCTGTCCGGCTACACCTCGCCGCAGGCCGTGGTCGACGAGAACACGCGGCTGCGCCGCACCTCGCTGTTCATGCACGGCAACCGCGTCGTGCGCGCCGTGGAGGTGGAGGGCGACCTGGCCAGGGCACTGCGCCATGTCGCCCGCCAGCCCGAGGTGCGGGCGGTCGAGGAAGCCATCAACCCCTACCTGGAGGTGGACCGGGATCTCAACGACCCGGGCTCGGCACGGGAGTTCTTCGCCCGCGCCGCGCTCCCGGCCGTGCACCACGTCGCCAAGGGCACCGACCGGCCGGAGGGCCTGAGCCGCCACGCCCTGATCTACCCGGCCAAGGCGGGCTCCGGCCAGGCCGTCGCCAAGATGCTCGCCCAGCAGGACGAGGAGGCCGTGGACGTCCGCAAGGGGCCGCTCGCGCGCAGCACCGTCTTCCTGCGCGAGAGCGAGGACATCGTGGTGCGCCTGGTCGACCTGCGGGTCCCGGTCGAGGAGGCCTCGCTCATCGCCGTGGGCGCCGCCGGCAAGCACAAGGCCGGCGTCCTCGCCCGGCTGCTCGACCTCGGTCCCGACTGGGACCTCGCGGACGAGCAGGGCCTGAAGCGGTTCCTCGTCGAATACGACATGCGCATGGTCACCGACCGCAGCGCGGCCACGTCCTGACCCGTACGAGCCATCGGCAGCCGGCAGGTACCGGCCGGCCCGGGGTGCGCCCCGGGCCGGCCCCGCCGGAGGAGGCAAGCATGGATGATCTTCTGACCAACGAACGGAACGTCCCGTTCACGCCGACCATCGTGAACCTGGGGGACACCCCGCACAACCGCCGTCGCGGCGGCGACCTGCGGGCGATGCTCACCCCGACCGCGTGCGGCGCCACCAGCGGCTTCATGGGCGTCGCGCTCGTGGAGCCCGGTGACCGGATCGGCGAGCACTACCACCCGTACTCGGAGGAGTTCGTGTACGTGGTGTGCGGTGCGCTTGAGGTGGACCTCGACGGGGAGCCGTACGTGCTCCGCCCGGAGCAGGGCCTGATGATCCCGCCGTACGTCCGCCACCGTTTCCGCAACGTCGGCGACACCGAGGCCCGGCTTGTCTTCCACCTCGGTCCGCTCGCTCCGCGCCCGGAGCTGGGCCATGTCGACACCGAGCCCACCGAGCAGACCGAGGACGCGGCGTCATGACCCGCCGGGTGGCGGTCACCGGGGCCGGTGTCGTCGCCCCCGGCGGTGTCGGGGTCCCCGCTTTCTGGGAACTGCTCACCGCCGGCCGGACGGCGACCCGCGGGATCACGCTCTTCGACCCGACGGGCTTCCGGTCCCGCATCGCCGCTGAGGTCGACTTCGACGCGGCGGCCTGCGGGCTGAGCCCGCGGGACCTGGAACGCGCCGACCGGTACGTCCAGTTCGCGCTCGTCGCGGCCGCCGAGGCGGTCCGCGACGCCGGGCTGGAACTGGACGAGGAGGACCCCTGGCGGGTCGGGGTCTCCCTCGGCACCGCCGTCGGAGGCACCACCCGGCTGGAACACGACTACATACGCGTCAGTGAACGTGGCACCCGCTGGGACGTCGACCACCGGCAGGCGGGTGCGCACCTGCACCGGGCGTTCGCGCCCAGCGCGCTCGCCTCGGAGATAGCCGAACGGCACGGCGCCCGCGGTCCCGTGCAGACCGTCTCCACGGGCTGCACCTCCGGCCTGGACGCCGTGGGCTACGCGTTCCAGACCATCGAGGAGGGACGCGCCGACATCATCATCGCCGGTGCGTCGGACTCCCCGATCTCACCCATCACGGTGGCCTGCTTCGACGCCATCAAGGCCACCTCCCCCAACAACGACGACCCGGCCCACGCCTCCCGTCCCTTCGACGCCCGCCGCGACGGGTTCGTCATGGGCGAGGGCGGCGCCGTGCTGATCCTGGAGGAACTGGAGCACGCCAAGGCCCGCGGTGCCCGGATCTACTGCGAGATCGGTGGCTACGCCACGTACGGCAACGCCTACCACATGACCGGGCTCACCACCGACGGCCTGGAGATGTCCGAGGCCATCGACCAGGCACTGGACCACGCCAGGATCGACCCGTCGGACGTCGACTACGTCAACGCGCACGGTTCGGGCACCAAGCAGAACGACCGCCACGAGACCGCGGCGGTGAAGCGCTCGCTGGGCGCGCATGCCTACTCCACGCCCATGAGCTCCATCAAGTCCATGGTCGGCCACTCCCTGGGTGCGATCGGCGCGATCGAACTGGCCGCCTGCACCCTGGCCCTCGCCCACGGCGTGGTGCCGCCGACCGCCAACTACGAGACCCCGGACCCGGAGTGCGACCTGGACTACGTCCCGCGCACCGCCCGTGAGCTGAAGCTGCGCACCGTGCTGTCGGTCGGCAGCGGATTCGGCGGGTTCCAGTCCGCGGTCGTCCTCAACCGACCGGAGGGGAGCCAGCGATGAACACGCAAGCGGTGGTCACCGGCATCGGCGTCGTCGCGCCGAACGGCATCGGAGCCGACGCCTTCTGGAAGGCGACCAGGGAAGGTGTCGCCGTCCTCGACGCGGTCACCCGCGAGGGATGCCGGGACCTGCCGCTTCGGGTCGCGGGGGAGGTCCGCGGCTTCGAGGTGTCGGCGGTCGTCGAGGACCGCTACACCGTGCAGACCGACCGGTTCACCCACTTCGCGATGGCGGCCGCCGACCAGGCCATCGCCGACTCGGGCCTGCGCTTCGACGAGGAGTCACCCTTCGACATCGGAGTGGTGACGGCGGCCTGTTCCGGCGGTGGCGAGTTCGGCCAGCGCGAACTGCAGCACCTGTGGGGCAAGGGGCCGAACTTCGTCGGCCCGTACCAGTCCATCGCGTGGTTCTACGCGGCGAGCACCGGTCAGATCTCGATCCGCGGCGGCTTCAAGGGCCCCTGCGGCGTGGTGGCCAGCGACGAGGCCGGTGGTCTCGACGCCATCTCCCACGCCTGCCGCAACATCACCCGTGGCAACGGCACCCGGGCCGTCGTCGTCGGCGCCGCCGAGGCGCCGCTGGCGCCGTACTCGGGTGTCTGCCAGCTCGGATACGAAGAACTCAGCCTGGAGGAGGATCCCGAACGGGCCTATCTGCCCTTCACCCGGCACGCCCGCGGTTTCGCCCCCGCCGAGGGCGGCGCGATGCTCGTGGTCGAGGACCCCGAGCACGCCGCCGGACGCGGGGCCGAGGTGCAGGCCGTCATCGCGGGGCACGGTGCCACCTTCACCGGGGCCTCGCGCTGGGCGGAGTCCCGTGAGGGACTGGCCCGCGCCATCCGCGACGCCCTCGCGGAAGCCGGGTGCGCACCCGGGGACATCGATGTCGTCTTCGCCGACGCACTCGGCACCCCGGAGGCCGACCGCGCCGAGGCGCTGGCCCTGGCCGACGTGTTCGGCAAGCGCGCCCGGAAGATTCCCGTGACCGCCCCCAAGACCGGCACCGGCCGCGCCTACTGCGGCGCCCCGGTGCTCGATGTGGCCGCAGCCGTGTTCGCCCTGCGGCACGCAGTCGTGCCCCCCACCCCCAACATCACCGACACCTGCCACGACCTCGACCTGGTCATCGGCCGGCCCCGGCCGGCGGAACTGCGGACCGCGCTGGTGCTCAGCCGCGGCCTCATGGGTTCCAACTCGGCCCTGGTCGTCCGGGCGTAGCGCAGGCGCAGTGAAGGAGAGCTCTTCCATGAGCAAGGAACTGACCTACGGCGAACTCGCCACCCTGATGAAGTCCAATGCGGGCATCACCGTCGACGTGGCCCTGCTGACCGGCCACCCCGAGACGCCCTTCGCCGAGTACGGCCTGGACTCGCTCGGCCTGCTCGGCATCGTCGGCGCCCTGGAGAACGACCGGGGCATCCCGATCGCCGGCGACGCCGACTCGTGCAAGACCCCCGGCGCCTTCATGGACGTCGTGAACAACTCACTCAAGGCAGGAGTCTGACCATGCCCGGCCACACCGAGAACGAGATCACCATCCCCGCCCCCATGGACGTCGTCTGGGACGTCACCAACGACGTGGAGGGCTGGCCGGACCTGTTCAGCGAGTACGCCTCCGTGGAGATCGTGGAGCGCGAGGGCGACCGGGTCGTCTTCCGGCTCACCATGCACCCCGACGAGCACGGCCAGGTGTGGAGCTGGGTCTCCGAGCGGACCGCCGACCGCGCCACCCGCACGGTGCGCGCGCACCGGGTCGAGACCGGCCCGTTCCAGTACATGGACATCCACTGGCAGTACGAGGAGGTCCCCGGCGGCACCCGGATGCGCTGGACCCAGGACTTCGCCATGAAGCCCGGCGCCCCCCTCGACGACGAGGCGATGACCGCCCGGATCAACGACAACTCCAAGATCCAGCTGGAGCTGATCCGCGAGCGCATCGTGCAGCGCCACGGGGGCGGCGCGGCATGAAGACCTACCGCAGCCTGATCGTGGCCAGGATGAAGCCCGGCGTCGAGGAGCAGGTGGCGCAGGTCTTCGCCGAGTCCGACAAGGGCGAACTGCCGGGGCTGATCGGCGTCACCGGACGCAGCCTGTTCCAGTTCGGCGACGTCTACCTGCACCTGGTCGAGGCCGAGCGGCCGCCCGGCCCGGAGGTCGGCAGGTACAAGGACCACCCGGCGTTCCGGGACATCAGCGACCAGCTGTCGTCCTTCATCTCCGCGTACGACCCCGAGACCTGGCGCGAGCCCAAGGACGCCATGGCACGGGAGTTCTACCGCTGGGAGCGCAGTGGCTGACACGGCCACCGCCGAGCCGGACTGGGTGCGCTGCGAGCGCTGTGCCGCGCTCGTCTACGGCAAGCGCTACACCCGTACGCTGCGCGTCTGCCCCGAGTGCGGCGCGCACGGCCGGCTCACCGCCCGGCAGCGGCTGGACCAGCTGCTGGACCCCGGCTCCTGCCGGCCGCTCGCCGCGGAGCGCGGCGAGCGGCCGGCAGAGCACGACCCGCTGGGCTTCACGGACACCCGCCCGTACGCCGAGCGGCTGCGCGAGGCCCGCGCGGCGACCGGTCTGGACGAGGCCGTCGTCTGCGTGCACGGCACCGTCGAGGGACAGCCGGTCGTGGTCGCCGCGATGGACTTCCACTTCCTCGGCGGCAGCCTCGGCCTGGGCGTCGGCTCGCACATCACCCGGGCCGCCCGGACCAGTCTGCGACGGCGCGTCCCCCTGCTGCTCGTGACCGCCTCCGGCGGCGCCCGTATGCAGGAGGGCGCCCTGTCGCTGATGCAGATGGCCAGGACCGCCCAGGCGCTCACCGAACTCGACGAGGCGGGCGTCCTGGTGGTGTCCCTGGTCACCGACCCCACCTACGGCGGCGTCGCCGCCTCCTACGCGACCCTCGCCGACGTCATCATCGCCGAGCCCGGCGCCCGGATGGGCTTCGCCGGGCCGCGCGTCATCCAGCAGACCACCGGCCAGCGGCTCCCCGAGGGCTTCCAGACCGCGGAGTTCCTCCTCGCGCGCGGCCTCATCGACGACGTCGTCCCCCGCGCCGCGCTCCGCCCGACGCTGGCCCGGCTGCTGCGGCTGCGCTCCGGCGGCGCCGCGGCGGAGCGGGAGCGCGGGCCCGCGGTCCGCGTCGTCCGCACGGCGGACGAACTGCCGGAGCGGGACGCCTGGGAGGCGGTACGGCTGGCCCGGCACCCGCTGCGGCCCACGGCGGCCGACTACGCGGCCCATCTGCTCCAGGACTTCCACGAACTGCACGGCGACCGGCTGGCCGCCGACTGCCCGGCCGTCATCGGCGGTCCCGGCCTGCTCCACGGCAGCCCGGTCATGCTGATCGGCCACCACAAGGGCGGACCCGGGCTGGAGGAGCGCAGGCGGCGGCACTTCGGCATGGCCACCCCGGCCGGCTACCGGAAGGCGGCCCGCCTGATGCGCACCGCCGCCAAGCTGGGCATGCCGGTGGTGACCCTCATCGACACCCCGGGCGCCAACCCGGGCCCGGAGGCGGAGAGCGGCGGCCAGGCCCTGGCCATCGCCGAGAACCTGCGGCTGATGGCCCGGCTGCCCGTGCCGGTCGTCGCCGTGATCACCGGCGAGGGCGGCAGCGGCGGCGCACTGGCGTTCGCCGTCGCCGACCGGGTCCTGGTCAGCGCCAACGGCATCTACTCCGTGATCAGCCCCGAGGGCTGCGCCGCGATCCTGTGGAAGGACCCCGGCGCCGCCCCCGCGGCGGCGGCCGCCCTGCGGCTGCACGCCCGCGATCTGCTCCGGCTGGGCATCGTCGACGGTGTGGTCCCCGAGCCGCCCGACGGCGCCCACGGGGACCACGCCCACGCGGCCGCCCTCGTCGGCGGCGCGCTCTCGGTCGCCCTGGACGAACTGCGTCCCTGGGCCCCCGACCGGCTGCTGGCCGAGCGCCGCGACCGGTTCCACCGTTTCGGCCGACTGGAGGAGGAGGCAGCACCGTGACACTCCACGGCGACGACAGGACGGCCCGCCCCCCGGGCGCGGGCAAGGCCCTCAACGGAACGTCCCCCGGCAGTGCGCCGGCCGCGCTCCCGGTGCTGGAGGCGGTCTGCCGCAGCGCCACCGAGCTGGCCCGCTCCATGCCCACCCCGCCGCAGCGCATCAGGCTGCGCCACGGGCAGACGGCGGTCGAGATCGAGTGGCCGCAACCGCAGGCGCAGCCCCCCGCGTCCACTGCCGCGCACACCGCCGCACCCGTTCCGGCGGCGGACCCGGCCGCGGCACCCGCGGCCGCCCCCGCACCGGCCTCCTCCGCCGGCCGGGCCCAGGGCGCACCGGGAGCGCAACAGGCGCACGGAGCGTGCGACTCCACGGCGGTTCACTACGTCTGCGCCCCCACTGTGGGCACCTTCTACCACGCACCGGAACCCGGCGAGCGCCCGTGCGTGAGCGTCGGCGACCTCGTCCGCCCCGGCCAGCCCGTGGGCGTCCTGGAGGTCATGAAGATGATGAGCATCGTCGAGGCGGACGCGGCCGGCCGGGTCGTGGAGGTCGTCGTCCCGGACGGGCAGCCCGTCGAGTTCCAGCAGGCGCTGATCGCACTGGAGCCGATACCGGTGGGGGAGTGAGGGCCGGTGTTCTCCACCGTCCTGGTCGCCAACCGTGGCGAGATCGCGCTGCGGGTCGCGCGCGCCTGCCGTGAACTCGGCATCCGGACCGTCGCGGTGTACTCCACCGCCGACCGCGACTCGGCCGTCGTGCGCTTCGCCGACGAGGCCGTGCACATCGGACCGCCCCCGGCGAGGGCGAGCTACCTCAACATCCCCGCCGTCGTCGAGGCCGCCCGCCGCACCGGCGCGCAGGCCGTCCACCCCGGTTACGGCTTCCTGTCCGAGGACCCCGACTTCGCCGAGGTCTGCGAGGCCAACGGCCTCACCTTCATCGGGCCCTCCCCCGAGGTGCTGTCCCGGCTCGGCGACAAGGCCGCCTGCCGCGCGCTGATGGCCGAGGCCGGACTGCCCGTGCTGCCCGGCAGCACGGGCCCGCTGGCCGGCGCCGCCGACGCCAAGGAGGCCGCGCAGCAGACCGGTTACCCGGTGATCCTCAAGGCCGTCGCGGGCGGCGGGGGACGCGGCATGGCCGTGGTCACCGACCCGGACCGGCTGCTGGACACCTACAAGCGCACCGCGGCGCACGCCCGCGCCGTCTTCGGCGACGACCGGCTCTACCTGGAGCGGTACGTCGAGCGGGCCCGCCACGTGGAGGTGCAGGTGCTCTGCGACCGGCACGGCGCGGTCGTCCACCTCGGCGAGCGCGACTGCTCGGTGCAGCGGCACCACCAGAAACTGGTGGAGGAGACCCCCGCCCCGGACCTGCCGGCGCGGCTGAGGTCGCAGATGTGCGACGCGGCCGTGTGCGGCGCCCGGGCGGTCGGCTACACCGGCGTGGGCACCTTCGAGTTCGTGCTCACCCCGGAGCGCGACTTCCACCTGATGGAGGTCAACTGCCGGCTCCAGGTGGAGCACCCGGTCACCGAGATGGTCACCGGGATCGACCTGGTCCGTGAGCAGATCCTGGTCGCCGCGGGCCATCCGCTGACCCTGCGCCAGGAGGACGTCGTGCACCGCGGGGTCGCCGTCGAGTGCCGGGTCAACGCCGAGGACCCCGCACGGGACTTCACGCCGACCCCGGGTCTGCTCACGGAGTTCGAGGTGCCCGGCGGGCCCTTCGTACGGGTGGACACCCATGCCTTCCCCGGCTGGCGGATCGGCCCCGACTACGACTCCCTGCTCGCCAAGGCCGTCGTCTGGGCCCCGGACCGGGAGCGGGCGCTGGCCCGGATGGACCGCGTCCTGGAGGAACTGCGGGTGCGCGGCGAGGGTGTGTGCACCACGGCGGGCTTCCTGCGCAAGGTGCTGGCCCGCCCGGAGTTCCGGGCGGGCCGGCACACCACCGGTCTGGTGGGGGAGATGACCGGCTAGCGGGTCACCGCGCCCCGCCGACCGTGCTGTGCAGGGCGTGCAGGTAGGCGTTGACCGGGGCCACCTCGCCCACCTGCAGCCCGGCCTCCGTCATCAGCTTCACCATGCTGTCCCGCGTGTGCTTCTGGCCGCCGACGTTCAGCAGCAGGAGCAGGTCCATGGCGGTGGTGAAGCGCATGGACGGCGTGTCGTCGACGAGGTTCTCGATGACGATCACCTTCGCGCCGGCGCCGCCCGCCGCGACGACGTTGCGCAGCGTGCGGCGCGTGCTGTCGTCGTCCCACTCCAGGATGTTCTTGATGATGTACATGTCGGCGGCCACCGGGATGTCCACCCGGCAGTCCCCGGGCACCAGCCGGGCCCGCGCGGCGAGCGGACCGCCCTCGCGCAGCCGCGGGTCGGCGCCGGACACGACCTTCGGCAGGTCCAGCAGCGTGCCCTGCAGCTCGGGGTGCTTCTCCAGCAGCGCGGCCAGCACGTGCCCCTGACCGCCGCCGATGTCGGCGACCGAGCGGACGCCGGACAGGTCGAGCAGCGCCGCGATGTCCTCGGCGGACTGCCGGCTGGAGGCGGTCATGGCGCGGTCGAAGACCCGGGCGCTGTCGCGGGCGTCGTCGTGGAGGTACTCGAAGAACTCCTTGCCGAAGACCTCCGGGAAGATGTTGCGGCCGCCGCGCACCGCCTCGTCCAGCCGCGGCCAGACCTCCCACGTCCACGGCTCGGTGCACCACAGCGCGATGTAGTGCAGGGTGTTCGGGCTGTCCTTGCGGAGCATCCGGGACATCTCGGTGTGGGCGAAGCGGCCGTCCGCCTGCTGCTCGAAGACCCCGTACGCGGCCAGGGCGAGCAGCAGCCGGCGCAGCTGGCGCGGCGCCGTGCCGACCATGGCCGCGAGCTCGTCGACGGTCGAGGGCTCCTTGCCGAGCGCGTCCGGCACGCCGAGCCTTGCCGCGGCCCGTACGGCGGCGGCGCAGGCGGCGCCGAAGACGAGCTCGCGCAGGCGCATCGCCGGCGGCGTGGCGGACTCGGCGGGCGCCGCGGTCGCGGTGCCGTCCGCGTTGGTGGCTTCTGTCAAGGTCATTCCTCGCACAACCCCTTCGGTTCGGAGACGCGGCACGTGTTGTCACGGAGGACATTCGCGGTGCCCTGGTCACGGTCGGCCAGATCGGCCGGGCGGTTGCCCAGGGTCGTGTTGCCCCGGACGGTGTTGCCGGTGTCGGGGGCGCCCACCACGCTGCGGAAGAGCACGATCCCGCCGGACATCGGTGAGGTGCCGTGGTTGTCCACGACCCGGTTGCGGACCACCAGGGTCCGCTCTGCCCCCGTCAGCACGATCCCGGCACCCTGGATGAAGGGGAGCCGGGCGTTGGGCGGGCAGTACTTGTTGTTCGCCGCCACGAGGTTGTCGGAGACGGTCAGGCCCCCGGCCCGGGGGACGCCCTCGTCCCCGACGACGAATACGCCGCCGCAGTTGGCGGTGATGTGGTTGTCGACGACCCCCAGGTTGCGCACCCGGCGCAGCACGACCCCGATCCGGTTGCCCGTCAGCTCGTTGCCGCTGATGCGGGCGCGCTCGGTGTCCAGCGCGCCGCCCTCCGCGTCCGCGGTGTTGGCCAGGAAGATCCCCGACTCGCCGTTCTGCCGGGAGACGTTGTCCCGCAGCAGCGTCCGCACCGAGTGCTGGACGCCGATGCCCTGGTGCCCGTTGTCCTCGGCGGTCACGTCACTGACCTCGAGGCCGTCGGTCCACGAGGCGTCGACGCCGTTCTTGCGGAAGCCGGAGACCGAGAGCGACATCAGCCGCACACCGTCCAGCCCGCTCTGCTCCGTTCCGGTGACGCACAGCCCGTGGCCCGCCAGGGCGCAGGCGTTCTGGTCGCTCCTGCCGGCCGGGGTGAGGACGGTGTCGGTGCCGTGGCCGATCAGCGTCAGCCGGGGCTTGGTCACGTTGACGCTGCCCGGGTAGGTCCCGGGGAGGATCTCGATGACGTCGCCCGGCCGGGCCCGGTCCACCGCGGCCTGGACGGACTCCCCGGGCCGGACGACGAGCGCGCCCGGCGCGGCCTCGGCCCGGGGAACGGCGCACAGCCCCAGCACGCTGACGACCGCGACCACGGCGGCCGCGTGGGGCCGACGAAGTGTCATGACTGCCGTACCTGCTTTCCGGGTGACGTCCCGAGTCACCTGAAATCTGACGCTATGAGTGGTTCTGTCGTATCGCCACTCTGCCGGGGCATCAGAGGCGGCAGCGGACGGAGGGCCGCACGGGCACCACCACCCGGTGACCGAGCACGCCCGCGTCCAACGTTCCGTCGGCCGCCGCGTACCAGCGCCAATGGGCCCCCGGGACATGGCCGACCGTCAGGACCGTCCAGCCGCCGCCCTTCGGGCCCGCCAGCGTCGCCAGCAAGCGGGCCTCCTCGGCGTCCGGCCGGTGCAGCAGCACGACCAGCCCCGCCGGGACCTGCGGCGCCCCAGCGCCGCGCAGCGCGGCGATCTGACGGACTCTCCGGACCCGGACCACGGCGGGCGGCCCGGGCAGGTCACGGGCACCGGGACCGACGGCGACCACCACGGTGCGGCCCGCGGGCGCCGCCTCCAACACCCCGTCCACCAGGGCGAGCACCGCGTCCCGCGCGACCGCGGGATCCCCGAGCACGCTGAGGACGCCGCCGATCCGCGCGAGGTTGACCAGCAGCTGCCCCCGGCCGACCGCGCCCAGCCTGGTCAGTTGGGGGAGCGGCCCCGGGCCGGTGGCGGCCGTCTCGGCCGGGACGAGACCCGTGCGCTCCCAGCGGGTCGGGGTCAGCGCCGTCCACGGCGCCGGGGCGGGCCCGCACGCCGAGACCGTGGCCAGCACCCGGCCGGGCTCGGCGAGCACGCCCCGCACCCGGACCGGGCTGCCGGGCCGTCCCGCCAGGGCCAGTTCACGCAGTGCGTGCCGCACCACCAGCGGGGTACGGGTGTCCGCGGCGAGCCGCCGGCCCAGCGCCGCCCGCCGGCGCCGGCGCAGCGCCCGCAGCAGCGGACGGCGGCCCACGGCGAGGCCGGCCAGCAGCACCACCACGCCGGCCCCCGCCGCCGCGCCGTACGGCGGCCGGCCGGCGTCACCACGGGACGGACCGGACGGACGGGGCGCACCGGCGGCGGTCGCCGGTCCTTGCGGCACCAGCCGTACGGGCGGCGGGGGAGCGGCCCGCGGCGGCGCCGGGGGACGGGGCGACGGCGAACAGCACGGCGGCCGCCGCCAGCAGGCGGACCGTCCTCATCGCGGGGCTGTACCGCATCGTTCCTCTCCTCCTGTGGACCGGCCGGGCACGTGGGGGCGTGTGACCAGACACGGCCCGCGCGGCCCGGCGGTTCAATGCCGGGCCGCGCGGTGTGAGGCGGCTCACCTGAACCCGCCCCGGGTGGGGGCCGTGTCTGCCTCGAGGCACCGCGGCACGGTCGGTGGGCGGACGGAGTGGGCGGATGGCGGCAATGCGGCCCCGTATCCGGCAGAGCCGGGGCACGAGTGACGAGGCGCTCGTCAGGGCGCTCTACGAGGAACACGGCAGGGCCCTGCTCGCGTACGCGACCCGCCTCACCGGCGACCGCGCCGCGGCCGAGGACGTCGTCCAGGAGACCCTGATCCGCGCCTGGCGCCATCCCGAGGCGCTGCTCAACGGCAAGGGCTCGGTGCGGGGATGGCTGCTCACCGTGGCGCGCAACCTCATCACCGACCGGCACCGGGCCATGGCCGCCCGTCCCAAGGAGGTGGCCGAGTCGACGGCCACCGGGCCGGTGGAGCGCGACCACGCGGAGGCGGTGGTGGACGCCGTGGTCGTCATGGAGGCCCTGGAACGGCTCTCCGCCGACCACCGCGACGTGCTGTACGCGCTCTACTTCCGTGGGCAGAGCGTCGCCGAGGCCGCCAGGTCCCTGGGCATCCCGCCGGGCACGGTGAAGTCCCGGTCGCACTACGCCCTCAAGGCGCTGCGCGACTTCTGCCGGCAGGGGCCCGTCGAGATGGGGGAGGTCGCGGCATGAGCACGGGGGTGCGGCACGACGGGGAGGCGCTCACCGGCCGTGTCCTGGGTGCGCTGAACGAGGAGGAGGCCCGCGCCGTGGACGAGCACGTCGTGTCCTGCCGGCCCTGCGCCGCCGAACTCGGGGAACTGCGCTCCCTGGCACAAGCCTTGGGGGACGTACCGCCGGAGGCCTTCCTGGACGGCCCGCCCGAGAGCGGGGAGCTGTTGCTGCAGCGGACGTTGCGTCAGGTGCGTGCCGAACGCGCGGGCGCGCGGCGCCGCCGGTGGGCGGCCGCCGGGGTCGCGGCGGCGGTGGTGGCGGCCGGCCTCCTCCAGGGCGGTGTGCTCATCGGGGAGCACCGGGCCGGGCAGGCGGTCCGGCCGCCGGCCGCGGCCCCGCCGCCGGGGCCCGTCCGCACCGCCTCGGCCACCGATCCGTCCACCGGGGCCCGGTTGACCGTGCGGCTCACCCCGGCCACCGCCTGGGTGCGGCTCCACGCCCGGGTCGGCGGCATCCCGGCGGGGGAGCACTGCCTGCTGGTCGTGGTGGCGCGGGACGGCTCCCGGCAGATCGCCGGAAGCTGGGTGGTGTCGCCGACCGGGGAGGGCCACGGCGTCAGCCTGGACGGCTCGGCGGCGGTGGCCCCGCAGGACGTCGCCGCCGTCCTCGTGGAGACCGCCGACGGCACGGCCTACGTGTCGGCGAAGCCCTGACCACCCCGGGAGCCGGTGGTCGGGCGGTCTACCGATGCGGGCGCCGGCGTCGACGTGAGCGTTCAGTCACCCTCGGACAGCGCGTACGGGTTGAGGGTCGCCAGCATCCGCTGCAGGTCGGCCCGGACCCGCTCGCGCTCGTGCGGGGCGAAGGGGAAGAGGGCCTCTTCCTCGGCGGGGGCGATGGCCCGCTCGGCGCGGACCGCCAGCTCCTCGCCCTCCGGGGTGACGCTGATCTCGATGATCCGGCCGTGCGTCGGATGTGCCCTGCGTTCGACCAGTCCGCGCTCGGCCAGTCCCTGGACCGCGGTGCCCATGGACTGCGGTGTGACCCCGCAGCGGCGTGCCAGTTCGGCACTCGACATGGCCCCGTAGACGCTCAGTTGCATGAGGGTGCTGAACTGCGCCTGGGTCAGCCGGAGTGGGCGCATCGCCTGCTCGATGCGGATCGCGTAAGCCTGCGCGAGCTGCCAGATCAGGTAGCCGATGTGCTCGCGGGGTTCGCGCAGGGGCATGCCGGACGCCTCTCTGTTGTCTGTTAACTTATATAAGTCAACTTATATTATAGGAGGGACTCCCCCTGGTGGACACCGTGATCATCACCGATGCGAACCCCCCTGCGGACCCGCCCCCGTCCCACCAGCGGCACCGACACCGGCACGTCCCGGGGCCGCAGACCGACGCACCGCCCGCCCGGGCGGGACTGACCGGCCCGAAGGCGGTGATCACCCCGGTGATCACGGTGCTCGTCGTCGGACTGTCCTTCGTGAGCGTCTTCCTCGCCGCCTTCCACACGCCCACGGCGCACCGGCTGCCGGTTGCCGTCGTCGCCTCGGACCACTCGGCGGCCCTGTTCGACGTCCGCCTCCAGCGCATCGCGCCCGAGGCCTTCCAGGTCGACCGGTATCCCGACGCGGCCTCGGCCCGGCACGCGGTGGAGCACCGGGAGGCCTATGCGGCCTACCTGTCGGAGGGCGGCAAGCCCCAGGTCGTCTACGCCGGTGCGAACGGCCCCGCGGTGTCCGCCCTGCTCACCCCCCTGGCGTCCGTTCCGCACGGCGAGGACCACAAGATCCCGGTGGTCGACATCCTGCCGCTGTCCTCCGGTGACAGCAGAGGGCTGTCGGTCTTCTACGCCTCCTTCGGGCTGATCCTGGCCGGCTTCCTCTTCGGCCAGCTGACCTACCAGGTCGCGCCACGGCTCTCCTTCTACCAGCGGGTCCTGAGCATCGGCCTCTTCGCCGTCGTCGGCGGCCTGGCCACCACCCTCATCGCCAGTACGGCCTTCGGCGCGATACCCGGCTCCTTCTTCGGAATCTTCGGCGTCGTCACCCTCATGGCCGGCGCGGTCGCCGCCGCCACCGTCGCGCTCATCCGCGTCTTCGGCCCGGCCGGGGTGCTCCTGGGCTCGATCTTCATGCTCATCATCGGGAACGCCACCAGTGGCGGCGTCCTCCCGCCGTACTTCCTGCCGGGCTGGCTGGAGCCACTGGCCTCCGTCATGCCGGCCGGGGTGGGCGTCCGTGCCATGGACGGAATCGCCTACTTCCACCACGACGGCCTGACCCGCGGGATCGTCATCCTCTGCAGCTGGATCGTGGCGAGCGTCGGCACCATGTTCCTGCTCGACCGCATCGCGGCGACCTCGGGGATCGTGCACGCGGCCACCCGCTGAGCGGGAACCACTGCTCCCGGGGACGTATCCGGCCGGCCTCCCCCCGGACGACGACCGGCCGTGCCGCCCCCGGCACGCTGGGGCCATGGCGACGACCACCATCCCCACCGCCGGGGCACGGGCGCACGACGGCCCCCGCACGGCCGACCGCCTGTGTCACGCGACCGGCGCCCTGCTGATCCTCTCGGGCCTGTTCCACCTCGCCGTCCTCGCGGTGGACGGCGGCCCCTGGGACGGCCCGGTGTCCTGGCGCAAGCCCATGACCTTCGGGCTCTCCTTCGGCCTCACCCTCGTCGCGATCACCTGGGTCACCTCGTACCTGGACGTCGGCGCGCGCCTGCGCACGGCACGCTCGCCGTGTTCGCGGCCGACTGCGTCGTCGAGGTCGTCGGCATCACCCTGCAGGCGTGGCGGCACGTACCCTCGCACCTCGACATGGAGACCGGCTTCGACACCGCCGTCTCCATGACGCTCGCGGCCGGCGGCGCCGTGCTCGTCGCCGTCCTGTCGGCCTTCGCCGTCGCGTCCTTCCGGCGCAATCCCGCCGGCCCCGCCGGCATGCCCCTCGCCCTGCGCTCCGGTTTCGCGATCCTGCTCGTCGCCCTGCTCTCGGGCGCCGCCATGATCGCCCGCGGCGTCCACCTCACCCGCACCGGTCACCAGGCCGCCGCCTACGCCTCCACGGCCCCCCTCAAGCCCCTCCACGGCGTCAGCCTCCACGCCGTCCTCGTCCTCCCGGCCCTCGCCTGGCTGCTGTCCCGCACCCGGCTGGCCGCCCCGGCGAAGACGCGCATCCTGCGCGCCGCCGTCGCCCTCTACGCCCTCGCGGTCGCCGCGACCGGCGTGTGGGCGGTGCTCACGTACCGCTGACGTCGCCCACGGGGACGCTCCCGCGGTCCCGGCGGGCCGGGGCCCCGGGCGGGGTCAGCACTCGATGACGTTGACCGCGAGGCCGCCGCGGGCGGTCTCCTTGTACTTGACCTTCATGTCGGCCCCGGTCTCCTTCATGGTCTTGATGACCTTGTCGAGGGAGACGTGGTGCCGCCCGTCCCCGCGCATCGCCATGCGCGCGGCGGTGACGGCCTTGACCGCGGCCATGCCGTTGCGCTCGATGCAGGGGATCTGGACGAGCCCGCCGACGGGGTCGCAGGTGAGCCCGAGGTTGTGCTCCATGCCGATCTCGGCGGCGTTCTCGACCTTCTCCGGGCCGCCGCCGAGGACCTCGGCGAGGCCGCCCGCGGCCATGGAGCAGGCGGAGCCGACCTCGCCCTGGCAGCCGACCTCGGCGCCGGAGATGGAGGCGTTCTCCTTGAAGAGCATGCCGATCGCGCCCGCCGCGAGGAGGAAGCGGACGACGCCGTCCTCCTTCTCCGCCTCCGTCGACTGCCCGGCCACGAAGTTCACGTAGTAGTGGAGCACGGCCGGGATGATGCCGGCGGCGCCGTTGGTGGGGGCGGTGACGACGCGGCCGCCCGCGGCGTTCTCCTCGTTGACGGCCATGGCGTAGAGGGTGACCCACTCCATGGCGTGCGCCACCGTGCTGCCCTCGGCGCGCAGCTGGCGGGCGGTCGCGGAGGCGCGGCGGCGGACCTTGAGGCCACCGGGGAGGATGCCCTCGCGGGTCATCCCGGCCTTCACGCAGTCCCGCATGACCTGCCAGATCTCCAGCAGGCCCGCGCGGATCTCGGCCTCGGTGCGCCAGGCCTTCTCGTTCTCCAGCATCAGGCCGGAGATGGAAAGACCGGTCTCCCGGGTGAGCCGGAGCAGCTCGTCCCCCGTGCGGAACGGGTACCTCAGCACGGTGTCGTCGAGCTTGATGCGGTCCTCGCCGACCGCGTCCTCGTCGACGACGAAGCCGCCGCCCACCGAGTAGTAGGTCTTCTCCAGCACGGGCGCGCCGCCCTCGTCGTACGCGAAGAGCGTCATGCCGTTGGCGTGGTACGGCAGCGAGCGGCGCCGGTGCAGGATCAGGTCGTCCGCGGCGGAGAACGGGATCTCGTGGACGCCGAGCAGGCTGAGGCGGCCGCTGCTGCGGATGTGCTCGACCCGCTCGTCGGCGGTCTCGACGTCGACGGTGCGGGGGGAGTGGCCCTCCAGGCCCAGCAGCACCGCCTTGGGGGTGCCGTGGCCGTGGCCGGTCGCGCCGAGCGAGCCGAACAGTTCGGCGCGCACGGAGGCCACGCCCGCCAGCAGGTCGTCGTTCTTCAGCCGCTGGGCGAACATCCGCGCGGCGCGCATCGGGCCCACGGTGTGGGAGCTGGACGGGCCTATGCCGATCGAGAAGAGGTCGAAGACGGAGATGGCCACGGTGCGATGACTCCTCGGGTTCGCGGACCCCGTTGTCCGCGGGCGGCCGGCGGGGTCGCCGCCGGGGTGGTACGTGTTGCGGCGTGGGTGCGCCGCACTTGTTCCAGTGTGCGGGACCGTCCTCATGGCCGGCCCCGCACACCGGGTGACGCTCGCTACTTCAGGCCGGGGTACAGCGGGTGCTTCTCGGCCAGGGCGGTGACCCGGGCGGCGAGCGCCTCGGCGGTCCCCGCGTCGAAGCCCGGCTTGAGGGCCTCGGCGATGACGTCGGCGACCTCGCGGAAGTCCTCCGCGCCGAAGCCGCGGGTGGCCAGCGCCGGGGTGCCGATGCGCAGACCCGAGGTGACCATCGGCGGACGCGGGTCGTCCGGGACGGCGTTGCGGTTGACCGTGATGCCGATCTCGTGCAGCCGGTCCTCGGCCTGCTGGCCGTCGAGCTCGCTGTGGCGCAGGTCGACCAGGACCAGGTGCACGTCGGTGCCGCCGGACAGCACCGAGACGCCCGCCCCGGTGACGTCGGCCTGCATCAGCCGCTCGGCGAGGATCTTCGCGCCCTCCAGGGTGCGGACCTGGCGGTCCTTGAACTCCTCGGTCGCCGCGACCTTGAAGGCGACCGCCTTCGCCGCGATGACGTGCTCCAGCGGGCCGCCCTGCTGGCCGGGGAAGACCGCGGAGTTGATCTTCTTGGCGAGCTCGGCCTTGGACAGGATCACGCCGCCGCGCGGGCCGCCCAGCGTCTTGTGCGTGGTCGTGGTGACGACGTCCGCGTACGGCACGGGGGAGGGGTGCAGCCCCGCCGCCACCAGGCCGGCGAAGTGCGCCATGTCGACCATCAGGTACGCGCCGACCTCGTCGGCGATCCGCCGGAAGGCCGCGAAGTCCAGCTGCCGCGGGTACGCCGACCAGCCGGCGATGATCAGCTTCGGCCGGGACTCCTTGGCGAGGCGCTCGACCTCGGCCATGTCGACCTGACCGGTCTCGGCGTCCACGTGGTAGGCGACCACGTCGTACAGCTTGCCGGAGAAGTTGATCTTCATGCCGTGGGTCAGGTGCCCGCCGTGGGCGAGGTTCAGACCCAGGATCGTGTCGCCGGGGTTCAGCAGCGCGAACATCGCGGCCGCGTTGGCCTGCGCGCCCGAGTGCGGCTGGACGTTGGCGTGCTCGGCGCCGAACAGCGCCTTGATCCGGTCGATCGCGAGCTGCTCGATGACGTCGACGTGCTCGCAGCCGCCGTAGTAGCGGCGGCCGGGGTACCCCTCGGCGTACTTGTTGGTCAGCACCGAGCCCTGGGCCTGGAGCACCGCGACCGGAGCGAAGTTCTCCGAGGCGATCATCTCAAGGGTGGACTGCTGGCGGTGCAGTTCGGCGTCGACGGCGGCGGCGACGTCGGGGTCGAGCTCGTGCAGTGAGCTGTTGAGAAGCGACATCAGGGGGGTCATCCGTCCGGAGGTCGGAGTGGACAGGGCGGAGCGGTCGGGAGGTCCCGAGCGGTCAGTTGCCGGTGAAGGCGGTGTACTCGTCCGCGGAGAGCAGGTCGGCCGGCTCCTCGGAGATCTTCACCTTGAACAGCCAGCCGCCCTCGAAGGCCGCCGAGTTCACCAGCGAGGGGTCGTTGACGACGTCCTCGTTGACCTCGGTGACCTCGCCGGAGACCGGGGCGTACAGGTCGCTGACCGACTTGGTCGACTCCAGCTCACCGCAGGTCTCGCCCGCGGCGACCGTGTCGCCGACCGCCGGGAGCTGGACGTAGACGACATCGCCGAGGGCGTTCGCCGCGTGCTCGGTGATGCCCACCGAGGACACACCGTCCGCGTCGGCGGCCGAGACCCACTCGTGCTCCTTGCTGTACCGCAGCTGCTGAGGGTTGCTCATGGCGTGAATTCTCCTGGATGACGGTATGTGCTGGTGAACGGCTGTCTTGACAGGTGGGACGGCTGAGCCGGATGTGACCGGTGCCTCAGCGCTGCCGCTTGTAGAACGGCAGGGCGACCACCTCGTACGGCTCATGCGTACCGCGGATGTCCACGCCCACGCCGGAGGCGCCCGGGGTGGCGTGCGCGGCGTCCACGTAGGCCATGGCGATCGGCTTGCCCAGGGTCGGGGACGGGGCGCCGGAGGTGACCTCGCCGACCACCTCGCCGCCCGCCACCACCGGGTAGCCCGCGCGGGGGACCCGGCGGCCCGCGGCGACCAGGCCGACCAGCTTGCGCGGCGGCGCGGCCTCGGCCTTCGCGGCGGCCGCGGTCAGGGCCTGCCGCCCCACGAAGTCACCCGGCTTGTCGAACTTCACGACCCGGCCGAGCCCGGCGTCGAAGGGGGTGAGCGCGGTGGTCAGCTCGTGCCCGTACAGCGGCATGCCCGCCTCCAGGCGCAGCGTGTCGCGGCAGGACAGGCCGCACGGCACCAGGCCGGCGTCCGCGCCAGCCTCGGTCAGCGCCTGCCAGAGCTTCTCCGCGTCGGCCGGGGCGACGAACAGCTCGAAACCGTCCTCGCCGGTGTAGCCCGTGCGGGCGATCAGCGCGGGGACGCCGGCGACGGTGCCGGGCAGGCCCGCGTAGTACTTCAGCCCGTCCAGGTCGGCGTCGGTGACCGACTCGAGGATCCCGGGGGACTCCGGGCCCTGGACGGCGATCAGCGCGTACGCGTCCCGGTCGTCGCGGACGGCGGCGTCGAAGCCCGCCGCGCGCTCGGTCACCGCGTCCAGGACGACCTGGGCGTTGGAGGCGTTGGCGACGACCATGTACTCCTGGTCGCCGAGGCGGTAGACGATCAGGTCGTCGAGGATGCCGCCGTCCGGTGCACAGATCATCGTGTAGCGGGCACGGCCCACGGCCAGCGCCGAGATGTGGCCGACCAGCGCGTGGTCCAGGGCCTCGCCCGCGGCCGGACCGGTGACCGTGATCTCGCCCATGTGCGACAGGTCGAAGAGACCGGCCCGGGTCCGCACGGCGGTGTGCTCGTCGCGCTCGCTGGCGTACCGCAGCGGCATGTCCCAGCCCGCGAAGTCGGTCATGGTGGCGCCGAGGGCGCGGTGCAGCGCGTCCAGTGCGGTACGGCGGGGTTCACTCATCGGGCGGGCTCCCAAGGCAAGGAAACGACGGATAGGGCCATGACGGGCAGGCCCTCCCCATCTGTCATCGGAACCTGAGAGGTTCACCTGGACCCTCCGAGCGGAGGAGTCCCGGTTTGCACCTTGGGTGGGACGGCGCCCCGTCGGCCGGGGCGGACTCGTCCGCTTTTCAGATGTGCCTCGGACGCGCGGTATCTGTGCCTGAGAGATTCAAGGGAGGACTTGCTCCTTCGGCGCCCCACCCCGCCGTGGCGGTGCGGAGACTCTCCCGCGCGGCCTCGAACGGCCGGTATGAGATTGAGGCCGCCATCATTGCACGGGCTCCCGCCGTTGTCGCGATCGCGTCCCGGATGTCCCGGTCCGGTTCCGATCCGGTAGTAACCCCGCCGTTTCTCTGGGTAGGCAAAGACACAGGATTTACCATTTCTTGAACGTCGGACCCGGAGGCGAGCTGTGCGGTGGCAGAGTGCGTATGCGACGGCCGGAGGCCCGGCCGTGTCCCGGCCGGTACCGGCGCGGGCCGGGGAAGCGCGCCGCGGGGGCCGGGCCGTGCGGCCGCGCCGGCTCCTCGACCTGCGGCGGGGGCGCCGGCCCGTGCGCACCCTGCGCTACCCGGCGGGCGACGTGTTGGTCGTCTCCGGCCTCCCGGGCGGCGGGAAGAGCACCCTCATGCGGCGCGCGACGGGCGGTGCCCGCCTGATCGACTCTCAGGACGTACGGGAACGCTGGCAGGCCCGGCTGCCGCGGCTGCTGCCGTACACCCTCTACCGCCCCCTGGTGCGGATCGCCCACTACGCGGGGTTGTGGCGGGCGCTGCGCTCGGGCGACAGCGTCGTCCTGCACGACTGCGGCACCCTGCGCTGGGTGCGCGCCTGGGTCGCCCGTCAGGCCCGGCGCCGCGGACGGGGCATGCACCTGGTGCTGCTGGACGTCCCCTTGCGGACCGCGCTGGACGGCCAGCGCGAACGCGGCCGGGGGGTGTCGACGTACGCCATGGTCCGGCACCGCAACGCCTCCCGCCGACTGCTGGCGGAGGCCGAGGCCGGCCGACTGCCCGCGGCGTGCGCCTCGGTGGTCCTGCTGGACCGCGAAGCGGCCCGGGAGCTCGAGGCCATCGACTTCGACGGCTGAGCGGCCGGGCCGCGACGCGTGAGGGGCGGTACCGCTACGGAACCTGCGGTTCCGCCGCGCCCTCCGGCGCGAGCTGCCCGTCGGGCGCGAGCTGCCCGTCCGGCGAGAGCTGCGCGTCGGGCGCGAGCTGCCCGTCGGGCGAGAGCTGCTGCCCCTGGTCGTTCAGGGGGAGCGGCAGCGGGATCGGCAGCGGCAGTGCGCCGGTGAGCAGCTTCGGCACCGCCAGCAGCAGGGCCTGCAGGTCGGCGACGACGGTGGCGACACCGGCCGTCACACCCGCGAGGTCCTTGGCCAGCACCTTGGCCAGCAGGTCCGTGACGTCCTGGACCAGCTTGGTGAGCGCGTTCTTGACGTCGGTGACGGCGTCCGCGGCGCCCTGGTCACCCGGCCCGCCGATCTGGTCGACGGCGCTCAGGTCACCCGGCTGGCCGGGATCGACCGGCTCCATGCCCGGTTGTGGCGCGCCCGGATCGTAGGCCGACGGGTCGGTGACACCGGGAGATACCGCACCAGCCTGGTCGAGAACCGAGGCCAGCTGCTGGCTCGCCTCTTCCAGACCCCTGCGGAGTTCCTCCAGTTTCGCCGAGTCAGGGGCTTCGACCTGGGCTTCCTGGGTGAGCTTGGCGCCGATGGACAGCGTGTCACCCAGCTTGGCGATGAGTTCGGCGTTGCCCGTCTCCGCCGCGCGGGCGGCGAGGTGCTCGACCTCGACGGCCGTGCTCCGGGTGGGGGCGTGGGCACTCGCGACACCGCCGGTGAGGCCCATCGTCAGCGAGGCGCAGACAGCCGCCGCTATGAGGGTGGAGTTGATCCTGGTGATGCGCATGTCGAGATATCTCCCGGTTGAGGGTTTTCTCCTTGCTCGTCCTACCTTCGGAGCCGTAGTGACGCTTCGCAACCGGACGATCGCATGGTGTGACGACCGCGGGATGCGGGGGTCGCGCGCGCCCGCCGCCGGATAGGGTTTCCACGGAGCGCACCACCACAGGAAATTGCGAGGCGAGACGCAGTGAACATCCCGGGGCAGCGGATACCGGACGGCTTCGCCCCGGCGGGCCACGGTGGCGGCGGCTGGCCCGCCAACGAACTCGAGGAAGTGCTCTCCGCGGCACTCGGCGACCCGGGTGCCACGGCCCGCGTCCTGGAGGTGCTCGGACGCTCGCAGGTGTGGATCCCGCTGCCGAACGGCGGCGGCCCCGACAGCACCGACCTCGACCTGCCGACCCTCGAACTCGAAGGCGGCGTCTACGTCCCGGTCTTCAGCTCCGAACAGCAGTTCCTCGCCGCCGGTTCCGGCATGAGCTTCGCCGTCGCCCCCGCCCGTGAGTTCGCCCGCGGGCTGCCCCCGCAGCTCGGGATCGCCGTGAACCCCGGTGGCGCGGTGGGCATCCCGCTGCCGCCCGCCGCCGTGATGGAGCTGTGCCGCACCGACCGCGAGCCCGGCACCCCGACCGGGGCCCGGGTCCGGCTGTGGGAACCCTCGCCGGACGAGGAGCCGGTCGACTTCCTGGCCGCCGCCGCGGGCGAGTTCGCCGTGCTCCCCGTCGTGCTCTCCGCCCGCCGCGCGCTGGCCAGCGTCGAGGGCGACCCCGCCACGCTCTTCGTCGGCGTCGAGCTCGACCGCTGGCAGGAGGAGGACCGGGCCGCCGCCATGGCCGCCCTCGGGCGCGCGCTCGGCGCCGTACCGCTGCCCTGGCAGGTCAACCTCGTGCTGCTGGACGTCGCACAGGACCCCATCGGCGACTGGATGCTGGAGCGCGTGCGACCCTTCTATGTCGGCACGGGCGCATAACCTGGGTCCGACACGACACCCGAGGCATTCGGCGAAGCAGACGACGCGGACGAGGCAGACGCGGAAGGGCGGGACACGTGAGCGCCGGCGTGGGAGGGGGCGGGGGGTTGGAGCATGCGCTCCGGCAGGTGACGCCCGGTAGGTACGACGCCTACGAGGAAGTGCTGCGGACCCTCGCCGACAGCCAGGTGTGGATGCTGCTCTGGCAGGGCACCCCCGGCGGGTCGGACGCGCAGTACGGCAACATGGAGGTCGCCGGCCACGGCTACGCGCCCTGCGTGACCTCACCGCAGGAGTTCTCCGCCTGCGGCTGGAACCGGGCCCACGAGGTGGTCTCCGGTCGCGAGATCGCGGCCTCGCTCTTCCCCGACCGCTGGGGCCTGTGGCTCAACCCGCACGCCCCCGGCGGCGGCGTCGGCATCCCCTGGCTCGACCTGCGGCGCGTCTGCCTCGGGCTCGACCGCTCCCCGGCCGGACCGCTGCGGATCGGCGAACCCGCGCTCCAGATCCCCCAGTACTACGCCCTGTTGTCGCAGCAGGCCCACCGCACCCCGGCCGTCCGCTCGCTGCGGCGCGCGTGGGTCCAGCCCGCGCTGGGCGAGCCGTACCTCGCGATCGGCGTCGACCTCTACGACGCCGGGCCCCAGGCCGCGGAAACGGTGCGCCTGATGATGCAGTCCGCCCTCGGGGCGGTGCCGCAGGGGCTGCCGGTCGCCACGGTCGCGCTCACGGACGAGTACGACCCGGTGGGCATGTGGATGCGGGCCTCCGCGCAGCCCTTCTACTCCCGAGACGCCCACGGAGCACCGGGTGCGCCGGGTGTCCCCGGTGCGACGTACGGCTGGGCCCCCCAGCCCTACTGACGCCTCCGGCGGTTTCCGGGGGTCGTGTGCCTGTTCGCCGGCGGCTCGCGCGCCGTTGCGCCTGCGGCGCACCGTGGAACCGCTGCAGCGAGAACTCGGGCCCCCAGGCGCGCCGGGCCCGCTCGCGCAGCCGCATGATCTCCAACTTGCCCCAGGTGTAACGGCCGTACGCCGCGTCGAAGGTGCCGCGCCGTGCCTCGGAGGCCGCGCCGGCCCGGGCGAGGTGGGCGTCCCGCATGAAGCGCTGCGTGGCGTCCTCCAGCGTCATCGCCCCCGTGTGCAGCCCGATCGCGCACGCGAGCCGGGTGACGCGTACGAGCGCCTCCAGGGCGACGCCGATCGCGAAGCGGGGGTCGCGGGCCCGGAAGCCCTCCTCGAGGCAGACCTCCTCGACGTAGTGCGCCCAGCCCTCGCAGAAGGACAGCGAGTGCAGGACCCGCCGCACCTGCGTGGGTGCGTGCCGCAATGCCCTGCCGTGGGCGAAATGGCCGGGCGCCACCTCGTGGACGGTGATCGCCGGCAGGCTCGTACGGCTGAAGACCGAGAGCCACTCCTCGCGTTCCTCCTCCGGCCAGTCCGGCTCCGGCGGGGTGACGTGGTACCAGGAGGCGGAATCGGCCTCCTCCGGGGCGGCCCAGGTCATCATCGCCATGGACCAGCGGCGCGACGGCGGCGCCGGCCCGACGAGGCAGTCGCCGTCGAGCCAGGGCACGAGCCCCCGCTGCCGGGTGAACTCGATGACCTCGTCCGTGAGCCGGGCGGCCTCGGGGATGACCCCGTCCGCGTCCGGATGGTCGGCGAGCAGCCGGGGGATGAGCTCGTCCACGGTGGCCTTGGGGTCCAGCCGTCCGCAGGACTCCGTGAGGAGCCCCGTGAGCCGGTCCCGCTCGCGTTCGGCCTCGTCGGCGAGGGCCGAGAGGTCGACCCGCAGGCCCTCCTGACTGCCCATCAGGAGCGCCAGCGCCTCCCCGCCGAGCCGCGGGTCGGGGTCGCCGGTCTCCGCGGCACGGGCGATGTGGTCCACCAGCCGGGCGTGCGCGGCGAGCGCGGGGCCGGCCTCCGGTTCCCGGTCCGGATCGAGGTCGGCGGCCAGGCCGCGGACCGCCCCGAGGAGTGCACCCGCGACCGGCGCGCTCACCCGGTCGAGCGATGCGATGGCCGCGTCGACGGCGTCCGGCCATTGCTGGAGGTGGCGGCTGCGGGCCTGGGCCAGCTCCTCGCGGGGCGCATACTCGCGGTCGTACGCGGTGAGTTCAAGGTTGGACAAATGCGGATATGGGTCACGCCGGTGCAGTTCCAGCTCGCCGTACTGGACCTTGAGGGTGTCCTCGAAGACCGACAGGTGCCGCTCGTCGTGGGGGTCGGGAAGGGCCGGTTCGCGCAGCCGGGCGTGGGCGAGCGAGGACAGTCCGCGGCGGACGCCGTCGGGTGACAGGTCCTGCACCTGGCCGTCGTACTCGTGGAGTCCCGCCATCTCCCTGACCACGGGGACCATCAGGTCGCACACCGAGCGAAGCCGATCATTCATGGCATCGAAGGTAGCGACTCCTCTTGCATCGCGGCGATCTGTCAACGCGCGTAACACTGCGGTAATAACGGACGAAGGCTCACCACATCACGGTTGCGCATCGCTTCCCTGTGGGGTCTGGCGCGTGATCCACGCCCCATGAAGACTCGCGCACCAAGGCGGCTCACACGTCGCCTTAACGATTCATCACAAGCCAAACACACAGCCCAGCGCCACCGCACCACCATCAAGAGCTGCGCCCGACATGGTCGGTCCGCTCCGTCGACCCGGGCGGACGGCCAGGCGAAGCCGGCCACCGCCGGCAGGGGGATGCACGAGGAGACATGACAGCACCGCTGCACGACACCGCCGAGACGGCCGTCGCCGACGTCGCCGCCGACATACCCGCGAAGGCCATCGAGGGGCGTTCGCCCGGGCGTATCGCCTGGATGCGCCTCAAGCGCGACAAAGTGGCGCTGGCAGGCGGCGTGATCGTCGTCTTCCTCATCCTGGTCGCGATCTTCGCCCCCCTCATCGTCAGCGCCCTCGGTCATCCGCCGAACGACTTCCACGAGAACAAGATCGACCCGCTCTTCGGCACCCCCACCGGCAAGTGGGGCGGCATCAGCGGGGATTACCTCTTCGGTGTGGAGCCGGTCAACGGCCGCGACGTCTTCAGCCGCATCGTCTACGGGACGCGGATCTCCCTGCTGGTGGCCTTCCTGTCGGCGGTCGTCGCGGTGGTCCTCGGCACCTTCTTCGGCATCATGGCCGGTTACTTCGGCGGCTGGGTCGACGCCGCCATCGGCCGCGTGATGGACGTCCTCCTGGCCTTCCCCCAGTTGCTCTTCATCATGTCCCTGGTCTCGGTCATGCCGAACTCGCTGCTGGGCTTCAGCGGCACCGGCGTGCGCATGGGCGTCCTGGTCGTCGTCATCGGGTTCTTCGGCTGGCCGTACGTCGGGCGCATCGTCCGCGGCCAGACCCTGAGCCTGAGGGAACGCGAGTACGTCGACGCGGCCCGCAGCCTCGGTGCCGGCCGCGGCTACATCCTCTTCCGGGAACTGCTGCCCAACCTCGTCGCCCCGATCACCGTCTACGCGACGCTGATGATCCCGACGAACATCCTCACCGAGGCCGCCCTGAGCTTCCTCGGGGTCGGCGTGAAGCCGCCCACCTCGTCGTGGGGACAGATGCTGTTCAAGGCGCTGTCCTTCTACGAGACGGACCCGATCTTCATGCTGATCCCGGGCCTGGCGATCTTCATCACCGTGCTCGCCTTCAACCTCTTCGGTGACGGCGTACGGGATGCGCTGGACCCGAAGGGCTCCCGCTAGCCCTCGCACACCGCCCCTGCCATTCCCGTCAGGTGGCTTCTCACCGAGAAGGACCGCAGGTCCGCCGAAAGTCGCGGACCGCGAATCACGGAGGTTACGAAAAAGTGACATCCCCACGCTCATCGAGGCGCAGGCTGGCCGCAGGGACGGCCGTCGTGGTCGCCGCACTGCTGTCCACCGCCGCTTGCGGCGGCGGAGGCGGCGGTGGCGGCAAGTCCGACGGCAACGCCAAGGCCCCCGGATTCAACGCCGCTGTCAACAAGGTGGCGAACGCGTCCGACAAGAAGGGCGGCACGCTCAAGTTCATCGGGACGCAGGACGCCGACTCCTGGGACCCGCAGCGTGGCTACTACGGCTTCATGTGGGACTTCGCCCGGTACTACACCCGTCAGCTGGTGTCCTTCACCCCGGAGCCGGGTCTCGGCAGCACCACGCTGAAGCCGGACCTCGCCAGCGGCCTCGCGAAGGTCAGCGACGGCGGCAAGACCTACACGTACACCCTGAAGGACGGCCTGAAGTGGGAGGATGGCTCCCCGCTGACCTCCAAGGACATCAAGTACGGCATCGAGCGCATCTGGGCGCAGGACGTCATCTCCGGCGGCCCGATCTACCTGCAGCAGGTGCTCGACCCCAAGGGTGAGTACAAGGGCCCGTACAAGGACACCTCGCCCGACAAGCTCGGTCTGAAGGCCATCGACACGCCGGACGACAAGACCATCACCTTCCACCTGGCGACGCCGAACAGCGACTTCGAGCAGATGCTCGCGATGCCGTCCGGCTCCCCGGTCCCCGCGGCCAAGGACACCGGCGCGAAGTACGGCCTCAAGCCGTTCTCCAGCGGCCCGTACAAGTTCGAGTCGTACACGCCGAACAAGTCGATGGTGCTGGTCCGCAACACCAACTGGAGCGCGTCCACCGACGACCTCCGCAAGGCGCTGCCGGACAAGATCACGGTCACCCTGACCACCAACGCCGACGACATGGACAAGCGCCTGATCAACGGCGACTACGACCTGGACCTCAACGCCACCGGCGTCGGCCAGGCCGCGCGCGCCGAGGTGCTCGGCAAGAACAAGGGCAACGCCGACAACCCGGACACCGGCTTCATCCGTTACGCGGTCTTCCCGACCACGGTCAAGCCGATGGACAACATCCACTGCCGCAAGGCGGTCATCCTCGCGGCCGACCACAAGTCGCTGCAGACCGCCCGTGGCGGCCCGCAGGCCGGCGGCGCCATCGCCCCCAACATGCTCCCGCTGGGCATCAAGGGCGCCGACGCCAACTACGACCCGTACAACGTCCTGAAGGACACCTCGGGCAACGTCGAAGAGGCCAAGAAGGAGCTCAAGGCCTGCGGCCAGCCCAACGGCTTCAAGACCACGATCGCGGTCCGCAACAACAAGCCGATCGAGATCGCCACGGCCGAGTCGCTGCAGGAGTCGCTGAAGAAGGTCGGCATCACCACCGAGCTCGACGAGTTCGACGGTGCGCAGACCTCCGGCATCATCGGTGCCCCGAAGACGGTCAAGTCCAAGAACTACGGCATCATCATCATGGGCTGGGGCGCCGACTTCCCGTCGGGCCAGGGCTTCCTCCAGCCGCTGGTCGACAGCCGGTTCATCCTGGAGAGCGGCAACAACAACTTCGCCGAGATCAAGGACAAGTCGATCGACGGCCTGTTCGACCAGGCGCTGCAGCAGACCGACCCGAACGCCGCGGCCGACCTGTACAAGCAGATCAACCAGAAGGTCTCCGAGGGCGCGTACTACCTGCCCTTCACCTTCGAGAAGAACATCATCTGGCGCAGCTCCCGCCTGACCAACGTCTACACGGCCGACGCGTACAACGGCCGCTACGACTACGCCTCGCTGGGCGTGCAGTAACAACCCTCGAATCGATCGAGTGCCACACCCGCTAGGCACGAAGGGCAGGTGATGGCCGCGTGCGGCGGCCCGGGTAACCCCCGGGCCGCCGCCGGGCCGAGCACAGTGCTTGCATACATCATCCGGCGACTGTTCGCTGTCGTCGTCATGTTGCTGGTCATCACGTTGGTGACCTTCGGGATCTTCTTCCTGATCCCCAAATGGGTCGGAGTCGACCCCGCCACCTACTTCATCGGGAAGCAGGCGGATCCGGCCTCCCTCGAGGGCATTCGGAAGAAGATGGGCCTCGACGATCCCATCCTCGTGCAGTTCGGCAAGTTCCTGTGGGGGCTGTTCGCCGGGCGTGACTACGCCAACGGCGCGGACGTCACGCACTGCCCCGCCCCTTGCTTCGGCTACTCCTTCCGCAACGAGCAGGCGATCTGGCCGGTCCTGACGGACCGTCTCCCGGTGACCCTGCAGCTGGCCGCCGGCGCCTGCGTCATCTGGGTGATCGTCGGCGTCGGCACCGGTGTCGTCTCCGCCCTCAAGCGCGGCTCCGTACTGGACCGCTCCCTGATGACGGTGGCGCTCGCCGGCGTCTCGCTCCCCATCTACTTCACCGGCATGATCGCCCTCGCGGTGGTCGTCTACGGGCTCGGATGGATCGACGGCCAGTACGTGCCGTTCGGTGATTCACCATCCGCCTGGTTCGGCGGCATGCTCCTGCCCTGGGTCACGCTCGCCTTCCTCTACGCCGCCATGTACGCCCGGATGACCCGGGCCACCATGCTCGAGATCATGGGCGAGGACTACATCCGCACCGCGCGTGCCAAGGGCCTGCGCGAGCCGGTCGTCATCGGCAAGCACGCCATGCGCTCGACGATGACCCCGGTGCTCACCATCCTCGGCATGGACCTCGGCGCCCTCGTCGGCGGCGCGATCCTCACCGAGACGACGTTCAGCCTGCCCGGCATCGGCCAGGCGGCGGTGAAGGCGATCTCGGACAAGGACTTCCCGCTGATCCTCGGCGTCACGCTGATCGCGGCCGTCGCCGTGGTGGTGGCCAACCTCCTCGTAGACCTGCTGTACGCCGTCGTCGACCCGCGCGTGAGGCTGTCATGACCGACCTCCCCATCCAGAAGTCCGGCACCGGGGCGGACGCCGCGCCGAACGAGCCGGTGGCCGGGAAGGCGGGGCAGCCCACGGCGTTCCTGGAGGTCCGCGACCTCAAGGTGCACTTCCCGACCGACGACGGTCTGGTGAAGTCCGTCGACGGCCTCTCCTTCCAGCTGGAGAAGGGCAAGACCCTCGGCATCGTCGGCGAGTCCGGCTCCGGCAAGTCGGTGACGTCCCTGGCGATCATGGGTCTGCACCGGGCCGGCCAGTACGGCCGCAGCAGGGCCCGGATGTCCGGCGAGATCTGGCTCGACGGCAAGGAGCTGCTCTCGGCCGACCCGGACGAGGTCCGGCGGTTGCGCGGCAAGGACGCCGCGATGATCTTCCAGGACCCGCTGTCCGCGATGCACCCCTACTTCACCGTCGGCGCGCAGATCGTCGAGGCGTACCGGGTGCACCACGACGTGTCCAAGGCCGTGGCCCGCAAGCGCGCGGTCGAGATGCTCGACCGCGTCGGCATCCCGCAGCCCGACAAGCGCGTCGACGACTACCCGCACCAGTTCTCCGGCGGCATGCGGCAGCGCGCGATGATCGCCATGGCGCTGTCCAACAACCCCGACCTGCTCATCGCGGACGAGCCGACCACCGCGCTCGACGTGACCGTGCAGGCGCAGATCCTGGACCTCATCCGGGACCTGCAGAAGGAGTTCGGCTCCGCGGTCATCATCATCACCCACGACCTCGGCGTCGTCGCCGAGCTCGCGGACGACATCCTGGTGATGTACGGCGGACGCTGCGTGGAGCGCGGACCGGCCGACAAGGTCTTCTACGAGCCGCAACACCCCTACACCTGGGGCCTGCTGGGCTCGATGCCGCGCCTGGACCGTGAGCGCACCGAACGGCTCAACCCGGTCAAGGGCTCGCCGCCGAGCCTCATCAACATTCCGTCCGGCTGCGCCTTCCACCCGCGCTGCCCGTACGCGGAGCTCACCGGCGGCGCCAGCACCACCGTCGTTCCGGAACTGCGCGAGGTCGGCAGCCGGCACCACGCCGCGTGCCACCTGGGCGCGGCGGACCGGGAGCGCATCTGGACCGAAGAGATTGCGCCGAAGCTGTGAAAGGCCAGGAGATGACGATCCCCCAGCAGTCGACCGCCGACGGGTCGGATGCGCTGCTCAAGGTGAGCGGCCTGGTCAAGCACTTCCCGATCACCAAGGGTCTGCTGCGGCGCCAGGTCGGCGCGGTCAAGGCCGTCGACGGCATCGACTTCCACGTCAACCCCGGGGAGACCCTCGGCGTGGTCGGCGAGTCCGGCTGCGGCAAGTCCACGATGGGCCGGCTGATCACCCGGCTTCTCGAACCGACCGGCGGGAAGATCGAGTTCGAGGGCCGGGACATCACGCACCTGGGCACCGCGGGTATGCGCCCGCTCCGCCGCGACGTGCAGATGATCTTCCAGGACCCGTACTCCTCCCTCAACCCGCGGCACACCGTCGGCACCATCGTCGGCGCGCCGTTCCGGCTGCAGAAGGTGCAGACGGAGAACGGGGTGAAGAAGGAGGTGCAGAACCTCCTGGAGCTGGTCGGCCTCAACCCCGAGCACTACAACCGCTACCCGCACGAGTTCTCCGGCGGCCAGCGGCAGCGCATCGGCATCGCCCGCGCGCTGGCGCTCAAGCCCAAGCTCGTGGTCGCGGACGAGCCGGTGTCGGCGCTCGACGTCTCCATCCAGGCCCAGGTGGTCAACCTCCTGGACGACCTGCAGAGCGAGCTCGGCCTGACCTACGTGATCATCGCGCACGACCTGTCGGTCATCCGGCACGTGTCGGACCGCATCGCGGTCATGTACCTCGGCAAGATCGTCGAGGTCGCCGACCGCGAGGACCTGTACACCAAGCCGATGCACCCGTACACCAACGCGCTGCTCTCCGCGGTGCCGGTGCCGGACCCGAAGCGGCGCGCCAAGCGCGAGCGGATCCTGCTGACCGGCGACGTCCCGTCGCCGATCGCCCCGCCGCCCGGCTGCCGCTTCCACACCCGCTGCTGGAAGGCGACCGAGGTCTGCAAGACCACGGAGCCCCCGCTGGCCATCCTGGCCACCGGGCACCAGGTGGCCTGCCACCACCCGGAGAACACCGGCGACTCCGGCAGCGGCACGGCCGGGAAGACGGCCGAAAAGGCCTAGCCACCCACCCGGCACAATGGGGCCGGTGCAAACCGAACTGTTCAGCCACTCCGTCCAGCACGTGCTCGACCTCGTCGGAATCTTCGTCTTCGCGATCTCCGGCGCGCTGCTCGCCGTACGCAAGAACTACGACGTCTTCGGCATGGCGGTCCTCGCCGAGGTCACCGCGCTGGGCGGAGGGCTGATCAGGGACCTGATCATCGGGGCGGTCCCGCCGGCCGCCTTCACCGACCTCGGCTACTTCCTGACCCCGCTGATCGCCACCACGGTGGTGTTCTTCCTGCACCCCCAGGTCGAGCGGATCAACACCACCATCAACATCTTCGACGCCGCCGGCCTCGGCCTCTTCTGCGTCGCCGGCACCACCAAGGCCTACGACTACGGCCTCAACCTCACCGCCTCCGCCACCCTCGGGCTCGCCACCGCCGTCGGCGGCGGCGTCCTGCGCGACCTGCTCGGCAACGAGGTCCCCTCCCTGCTGCGCTGGGACCGCGACCTGTACGCGGTGCCGGCCATCGTGGGGGCCACCGTCGTGGTCGTGCTCATCAAATTCGAGGCCCTGACCCCCGGCACCGGGGTGCTCGCCGTCATCAGCGCCTTCGTCCTCAGGCTGCTGGCCATGCGCTACCACTGGCGCGCCCCCCGCGCCTGGCACCGGCGCACCACCGCGGCGGAGGAACTCCACCTGTAGCGGGGCACCACCCGGCGCCGTGGGCCCCGGGACGGGCCTCGGTCCGGGAGGGGGCCGCGGCGCCCGTAGAATCACGCTCATCATGGCCTACCTCGACCACGCCGCCACGACCCCGATGCTGCCGGAGGCCGTCGAGGCGATGACCGCGCACCTCGCCGTCACGGGCAACGCATCCTCCCTCCACGCGGCCGGCCGCCGGGCCAGGCGCACGGTGGAGGAGTCCCGGGAGTCCCTGGCCGCCGCGCTCGGCGCCCGCCCCAGCGAGATCGTCTTCACCGCGGGCGGCACCGAGGCCGACAACCTCGCGGTCAAGGGTCTCTACTGGGCCCGCCGCGACGCCGACCCCCGGCGGACCCGGGTCCTCGCCAGCCCCGTCGAGCACCACGCCGTCCTCGACGCCGTCGAGTGGCTCGCCACGCACGAGGGCGCCCGGGTCGAATGGCTCCCGGTCGACGCCTACGGTCGCGTCCACCCCGAGGCCCTGCGCGAGGCCATCGCCCGCGACCCGGGCGATGTGGCCCTCGCCACGGTGATGTGGGCCAACAACGAGGTCGGCACGATCTTCCCGGTTGCGGAACTCAGCGCGGTGGCCCGGGAGTTCGAGGTGCCGCTGCACTCCGACGCCGTCCAGGCCCTCGGGCAGGTCGAGGTCGACTTCGCGGCTTCCGGGCTCGACGCGATGACCGTCACCGGGCACAAGGTCGGCGGGCCGTACGGCGTCGGGGCACTGGTGCTCCGGCGCGAGATCGGCCCGGTCCCCGTCCTCCACGGCGGCGGCCAGGAGCGCGGCGTACGCTCCGGCACGCTCGACGTCCCCGCGGTCGCCGCGTTCGCCGTCGCCGGGACGCTCGCCGCGCAGCGGCGCGAGGACTTCGCCCGGGAGGTCGGCGCCCTGCGCGACGACCTGGTCGCCCGGGTCCGCGAAGCCGTCCCCGAGGCCATCCTCAACGGCGACCCCGCCCCCGGCGGCCGCCTCCCCGCCAGCGCACACTTCTCCTTCCCCGGGTGCGAGGGGGACTCCCTGCTGATGCTGCTCGACGCCCAGGGCATCGAGTGCTCCACCGGGTCCGCGTGCACCGCCGGCGTCCCCCAGCCCAGCCACGTCCTCCTCGCCATGGGCGCCGACCCCGACCTCGCTCGGGGCTCCCTGCGCTTCTCCCTCGGGCACACCTCGACCGCGGAGGACGTCGCGGTCCTCGGCGAGGCGATCGCCCCCGCCGTGGCCCGCGCCCGGAGCGCGGGCCTGATGTAGCGCCCGCGCCGGGCC
>NZ_JARAVK010000081.1:0-36517 GCF_033792765.1 Streptomyces sp. PA03-6a
CCACTACGAGGACGACTCTCCGCCTTACGATGCACCGCACCAGACGCCGCTGGGCCCGCCCTCCGGGCGGCCGGCGCTCCTTTGACGACACGGCCTAGCTCCCGTGCGGGTGTGCCGGGGGCCGCGCTTCGGCCCGCGTCCGGGCCCGTGCGCGGTATCGCCGGTCCCGGAAGGCCCGGGCCACACGCCGTCGCGGCGGAGGTGGCCCCGCAAGGCGGTCACTTCGGGCCGTCGAGCGCCTCACGTCTGCGCCGCAGGAAGTCCCGTTCGGCCTCGTTCTCGGTGCGGGCGGCGGCTGCTCCGTAGGCCTGCGCGGCCTCGGGCGTACGGCCCAGGCGGCGCAGGAGGTCGGCGCGGACGGCGTGGAAGGCGGGGTAGCCCTCCAGGGGGAGGCCGTCGACGGCGGCGAGCGCGGCGGCGGGACCCTCGACCTCGGCGAGGGCGACGGCGCGGTTGAGGGCGACCACGGGGCCCGGCGCGAGCGTCGTCAACTGGTCGTAGAGCGCCAGGATCTGCCGCCAGTCCGTGGCGGCCGCGACCGGGGCGTCGCTGTGCACGGCGCTGATCGCCGCCTGGATCTGGTACGGCCCCGGCCGGCCGAGCCGGAGGCAGCGGCGGACCAGTGCCCGGCCCTCCGCGACCAGCGGCCGGTCCCACAGGGCGCGGTCCTGCTCGGCCAGCGGCACCGCTCCGCCGTCCGCGGCGGTGCGGGCCGGGCGGCGTGCCTGGACCAGCAGCATCAGGGCGAGCAGCCCCAGCACCTCGGGCTCGTCGGGCATGAGCCCGGCCATCAGCCGGCCCAGGCGGATCGCCTCGGCGCACAGGTCCTCGCGGACCAGGCGGTCCCCGGAGCCGGGCAGGTACCCCTCGTTGAAGACCAGGTACACCACCGCGAGGACGGCGCCGAGCCGTTCGGGCAGGTCGGCCTCGTCCGGGACGCGGTACGGGATCCGGGCGTCACGGATCTTGCCCTTCGCCCTGACCAGGCGCTGGGCCATGGTGGTCTCGGGGACGAGGAAGGCCCGGGCGATCTCGGCGGTGGTGAGCCCGCCCAGCAGCCGGAGCGTCAGCGCCACCCGTGAGGCCGGGGCGAGCGCGGGGTGGCAGCAGGTGAAGAGCAGACGGAGCCGTTCGTCCCGCACGGGGCCCTCCTCGCCGGGTTCCCGGACGTCCCGGGCGTCCTGCAGCAGGGCGGCCCGGGCGTGCCGGTCCTCGCGGGCCGCCTCCCGGCGCAGCCGGTCGATCGCGCGGTTGCGGGCGGTGGTGATGATCCACCCCGCGGGGCTCGGCGGCAGCCCGGTCCGCGGCCACCGCTGGACGGCCGTGGTGAAGGCGTCCTGGACCGCCTCCTCGGCGACGTCGATGTCGCCGAACCGGCGGACCAGGACGGCCACCGCGCGCCCGTACTCCTCGCGGAAGACCCGCTCGACCTCCGGTGCGCCCGGTTCCGGCACGCCGGCCGTCAGTCCTCGACCTCGTGCGCGAAGGGCCGGACCTCGATGGGCAGCGTGGTCACCCGGGCCAGCCGGCGGCCCCAGGCGAGCGCGGCGTCGAGGTCGGCCGCCTTGATGATCGTGAAGCCGCCGAGGTACTCCTTGCTCTCCGCGAACGGCCCGTCCGTGACGAGCACCTCCTCGCCCCGCGGCCGCAGCACGGTGGCCGTGTCCGGGGCGTTCAGCCCCGCGCCGAAGACCCAGGCCCCGGCCTCCTTCATCTCCCGGTTGAGGACGTCCAGGTCGGCCAGGACCCGGGCGAGGAACTCGGGCGGCGGCGGGGTCCCCTCGGGCTGGTACACGCTGAGCAGGTAGTGCTTCATGTCGGGCGTCCTCGCGGTCCGGGCCGGCCCTTCGCCGGCGTTCCACCCTCTACACGAACGGCGACCGCCCGGATCGACACCCCGCGCCCTGCGGATGTCCGGGGGACGGGCGCCGAGGGCGGTCGCCTCGTTCGTACCACGGGTGTCAGCCCCGGCGGTGCGACGACACCTCGTCCCTGACCCGGGACAGGACCACGGCCGCGTGGTCGAGCCCCGCCGCCCGGCACCGGGTGATCGCGGCACCGAGACGGGACAGGGCCGCGTCCGGCCGGTCCAGGCCGTTCGCCTCGACGAGGGCGGCGACCCGGACGGCCTCGGCGCGCGGCGCCTCGCCCCGCGGCCCGCCCTCCCCGTGGGCGGCGATCGCCCGCTCCAGTTCGGCGAGCGCCTCGGGGAAGCGCTCGGCGCCGGCATAGGCCCGGCCGCGCTGGTAGTGCGTGGCGCCGCTCTCGTACCAGAGGGCGAAGTCCTCGTCGTCCGCGGGCACGGCCGCCAGCACCTCGTCGGCCCGGCGCAGGTGGTCCAGGGCGGTCTCCAGGCCCTCGGCGCCCTGTGCCGAGACGGCGGAGCCTGCGAAGTCCCGCATCATCTCCGCGACCGCGTGCGGGTTCGGCCCCTTCGCGTGCGAGGCGACGGCGCGGTCGTACGCGGAGCGCGCCGCGTCCTCGCTGCCGGCCTGCAGCAGGGCGACGGCGGCCTCGCAGGCGGCGAGCGTGTGCGTGAACTGCTCCTCCCACCCCTGGACGGCGTCGGCCAGCAGCAGGAACTGCTCGGCGCTCGCGCGGTGCTCCTCCAGTTCCCGCAGGCCCCGCGCCAGCAGCAGCCGGGCCTGGGCCAGGGCGCGTTCGTCCATGCCGGCCGCGGCCTCGTCGCCGACCAGCGACTCCAGCACGGCGACGGCGTCCGCCTGGCGGTCGGCGCGGGCGAGCACGTCCGCCAGCTCCACCCGCAGTTCGGCGGCGCCCGCGTTGTCGTCCTCGCGGTCCAGTCGCGCCGCGGCGTCGGACAGGTGGCGCACGGCGGCGTTCAGGTCGCCCGCGTGGTCGGCGGCGTGGCCGAGCAGCGCGTGGGTGCGCGCCACCGGGAACGCGGTGTCGTTGTGGGCGGTGGCCGTGGCGAGCGCGCCGTGGAACTGCTCCATGGCCTCCTCGGGGCGGTGCTGCTGCAGCAGAACCTGGCCGAGCAGGCCCCGCGGGCGGGTGGCGCGCCAGGGGGTTCCGGCCGCCTCCACGACCCGCAGCGCGCTCCGCAGTTCCCGTTCGGCCCCGTCCAGGTCCCCGGAGCGTGCCGCGAGATCGGCGGCGGACATCCGGGTGTTGACCGTGCGCTCCGGGATGCCGAGCCGCTCCGACTCCGCCAGGGCCTCGGCCACGGCCGCCTCGAAGCGCTCGCGCAGTTCCGCGGGGACGTCCGGCAGCGTGGCCGCCGCCTCGGTGTGGGCGAGGTAGGCACGGCACTGCAGCACGACGCAGTAGGCGCGCCGGACCTCGGCGGAGCCCTCGTCCACCAGTGCGCGGGCCTCGGTCCGCACCGCGTCCAGCTCCGCCCGGCCCGCGACGGCCTCCGGGCCGGGCTCCACGCCCACCGACGCCAGCCGCGCGCGGGAGGTCAGGACGCGCTCGGGCATGCCGGCCAGGGCGAACAGCTCCCGTGCCTCGGTGAGCGCGGCCCTGGCCGCTGTCCGGTCCTCGTCCTCCATGGCCGCGAAGGCGCGGTGCTCGGCCAGTTCGGCCCGCAGCCGCTCCTCCGGGCCCAGCCGGGGGTCGTGCACATGGCCCTCGGCGCCGGCGCGCTCGGCGATCCGGCGCCACAGCTCCTCGTCGCCGGGACGGCCCGCGTCCCCCATCTCGCGGGCCTTCTCCACCAGTTCGACGAAGTCTTCGGGCACCTCCCGCGCGGCCACGGCCATGGGCGGGGCCGCCGGTGACGGCACGGCCGCGGTGCGCAGACCGAGTGCCAGCGGCTCGGCGAGCGGCGGGCGCCGGGTCAGGCGTGCCCGGCGGCGCTCGCCGACGGCGGCGGTGCCGTTGCGCCGGTCGAACGCCGCGGCCAGGGTGTCGCCCTGCTCGCTCACGTGGTCCTGCAGTTCCCGCGCGGTCCAGGTGCGCCCCAGCGGTCCGGCGACGGGGGTCGCGTCGTGCCCCTCGTCGACCAGGCGCCGGGTGAGGACCTCGACGCCGGTGAGGAAACCGAGCAGCGACAGCGGCGCGCCGGTGGTGCCGAAGAGGGCGCGGTTCTCGGCGAGGATCTCCAGCGCCCGGCCCTCGTTGCCGGACAGCGCGCAGAACTCCACGTGCAGTCCGGTCTCCTCGGCCATGCCGATCCGGCCCCGGGCGTGCCGGTAGCCCGTCAGATGGTGGGAGCGGGCCTCGTCGGTGCGGCCGAGGCGCAGCAACGGCAGCAGGGCGTGGGCCTGGGTGACCCAGGGCTCCTCCTCGCAGGTCTGGACGCCCTCGAGGACCGGTTCCCAGGTCCGCAGGGCCCGCTCGTCGTCGCCCGCCGCGAGGTGGTGCAGTCCCTGGTGCCGGGTCTCGCAGGCCGGGCAGTCGCTGAGCCGCTCCTGGCGCCGGGTGACCCACAGGTCCCAGGCCGTCTCGCGGTCCGCGCCGGTGTGGGCGGCGATCCGGTGCCGCATGGCCGCCACCGGCTGCAGGCCCTCACCGGCCGCCCGGTAGCGCTCTCCCATCTGGCCGACCCACCCGTGGACCGTCGCCAGCGGGACGTCCGGCACCTGGAGCAGCGAGGTCGTCACCCACTTGTGGCGCCACAGCACCTGGTGGCCCTCCCACTCGCTGAAGGAGCCGGGCACCTCCTCCCACAACTTGAGGATCCGGGCGAAGACGACCGGCGACTTGCGGTGCTCGGCGGCGTACTCGTACGCCGACATGAGTTCGAGCAGCGCCGTCACGAGGACGTCCTTCTCCTCGAACTGCTCGGCCGCCTCGACCAGTTCCTCGGCGGTCACGGTGCGGGGCGTGCCGTAGGGGCGCTCATTGTTCTCGCGGAGCGCCTCGAACACAGCCTCGGGGGTGTCCAGCATCAGTGCTCCTTGGCGTCCGGCCCGGACGCGGGGGTGTCCTGGTCGTGCATGGCGTGGGTGAGCAGACCGATGAAGGCCCGGTTGAGCAGCGCGCTCTCCGAGGACTTCAGCGGCCGCCGGGTGAGCAGCAGCGCCTGCCCGTACAGGGCCTCGGCCGTGGTGAGGGCCAGCCCGCGCTCGGTGACGGTGGCGGCCCGGCGCACCAGCGGGTTGAGGTGGTTGAGGACGAGCTGCGCCCGCGGGGCCTGCGTGCGCAGCGAGCCGAGGATGTCCGCCCACAGCCCGTCGCTGCTCTCCGCGAGGCCGGACCGGGTGCGCTCGTGGCGTGCCTCGCGGTCGTCCAGGAGCAGCGCGGGCGCCGTGACCGGCTGGAAGGCCCGCAGCACGACGTCGCAGTCGTACTGGCCGACGACCTCGCGGGCGACCGCGAGGAAGGAGGCGGCGGCGAGTTCGGCGGCCGAGTCGACCGGGTCGAGGTGCGCGGTCATGGTGGCCGGGTCCAGGTCGGTGACCGTGGTGCCGGGACGGATCTCCGGCAGCCGGTGCACCAGGTCCCGGTCGTAGGTGTAGCCGCCGTTGACGACGCCGAGGCCGGCCGCCGCCGCGATCGGGGCGACCTGCCGGAACTCGTCGACGCTGCGGGTGACCAGCACCGTGGGGTGGGCGCGGGCGAACTCCTCCAGGGTGACGTTGCCGTCCGTGGTCTCGAAGGGCAGCCATGGCAGCAGCATCCGCAGCAGTGCGTCGTCGTAGCGGGCCAGCGCCTTGACGGCGAGGTGGTGGCTGTCGATGAAGCGCCGCAGGAGCGCCGGGTCGCTGGCGGCGAGCCCGGTCAGCCAGTCGCGGATGCGGGCGCCCAGCGCGTCGCGGACGGCGGCCAGGGTCTCGTCCTCGTACAGCGCCTCGCGGGAGGCCGTCGGGCGCAGGCTGGTGACGTCCACGACGCAGCGGACGAAGAACGCCCACTCCGGCAGGAGTTCGGCGGCCCGGTCCGAGAGCAGCATGCCCTTCAGGTGCACCCGGTGCCCGGCCCGCTCCGACGGGTTGACGGGGGTCGGCAGTACGTAGGCCACGCCGCGCAGCCCGGCGACGGGCAGGTCGAGGTCGATGGTGTCGAGCGGGGTGAAGCCGAACGTCGTGCGGCAGTGCTCGGCGAGCGCCTCGGCGCGGGCCAGCGGGGAGCCGTGGCGGCGCTCCCATGGCGGCGTCTCGTTGATCAGGGTCGTCTCGCCGCGCGGGTCGACGACGGTGACCTCGTGCCGCAGCAGGCTGCCGTAGTGCCGGGCCAGCGACGCCACCCGGCCGGGCTCCGTCCACTCGCCCGCGTCCGCGCGCGGGGTCAGCGTCACGCGCGTGCCCGGCTCGGGGAGCGCGCCGGCGGGGAGCGTGCGGAGGGTGTAGCTGCCGTCGGAGCGGCCGCGCCATTCGACGGCCGGGGCGCCGGGGGCGGTCGCCGGGCGGCTGACGACGGTGATCTCGTCGGCCACCACGAAGCAGGCCAGCAGCCCGATGCCGAACTGGCCGATGAAGTCGCCGCGGGCGGCCTCGATCTCGCCGTCGGCGGCGCGCTTGGAGCTGCGCCCGATGGTGGCGAGGAAGGTGTGCACGTCGGCCTCGCTCAGCCCGACACCGGTGTCGGTGACGCTGAGCGTCTCACCGGTCCGCACGGTGATCCTGGCCGGTGCGCCCGGCTGGACCGCCTGCCGGGCGGTGATCGCGTCGACGGCGTTCTGCAGCAGCTCCCGCAGGTAGACGCGGGGGCTGGAGTAGAGGTGGTGGGAGAGCAGGTCGACCAGGCCGCGCAGGTCGACCTGGAACGTGTGCGCTGACGGGGACTGGGACACCGAAGGGGCCTTCCGGGCGGTGCGCGGACGGGGAACGGGGCGCGGGGCGGTCAGGGACGTCCGGCGCGGGACCGCAGGGTGCGGTAGGCCGCCACCGGGTCGTTGCCGTTGAGGTACTGCCACGGGAACTCGGTGACGACTCCGCCGGTGGCGGCGAACGCCTCGGCCGCCGCCTTCTTCTCGCCGGCCAGCGCGAAGGCCATGGCGAAGGTGTTGAGCGTCCCGACCGGGTCGATCGAGCCCTGGTACGCCGGGTTCCGGTAGGAGCGGTCCGCGGCCTCGTGCAGCTCCTTCTCGACCTGCAGGCGGAGCATGTACGCCGTGTCGTCGCCGCGGTCCAGGTCGCCCCAGTGCTCGAGGTGCGCGACCGCGACGAGCACGCCCATGTCGCTGCCCTCGGGGGCGGCGAGCATGGACTCCCGGGCGAAGGCGTGCATCTCCTCGTGCGAACCGCCCCACTTGCGGCACACCTGCTGCAACTGCTGCTGGTGCGCCCCCAGGTGCAGCGGGGAGCGCCGTACGGTGGCCTCGAAGCGCAGCCGTGCGAGGTCCGGGCCGACCTGCAGCCCCCGGCCGCTCATCTGCAGGAAGTACCAGGGGGACGCCCATGCGGGTTCGAGTTCCGCGGCCCGGTACAGCAGGTCCTCGGCCACCTCGAGGCGCTCGTGGAACACCTGGAACTGCTCACGCGAGACGTGCTGCGCGCGCAGTCCGGTCCGGGCCTCCCAGGCCCAGGTCACCTGGCGGGCGCCCGCGACCAGCCGGGCGAGCCCGGAGTCGGGTTCGGCCGCCACGACGGCCGGCATCCAGCGCTCCCAGCCGTCGACGTCCACGACGTTCGCCACGAGCCAGCTGCGCTCACGGTCGTCGGTCACCGCCGACAGCCGCTCCCGGATCGCGGGCCAGTCCGCCGCGGCGGCGGCCGCGCGCAGGCCCGCGAGCGCGGGGTTGCCCCGCGCCGGGTCGAGCCGGGGCGACGGGCGCGGCGCCCACCGCCTCAGTGAGAACGCGGAACTGCGCCGCGCGTTGCCGTCCACCGTCCCGCCCGCGGTACCACCTCGGACCGCCACCATGAAGACCCCCTCCTGGCCTGGCCGTTCCTCCCCCATGGGCCATGATCCACGGCCCGGAGCATGACTATCACGGCCACCTTGCGGGGGAGTAGCCGGTTTGCCGGTCAGGAGGGGCGGGACGGGTCAGATGTCGCGGAACGTCTCGATCTGCGCCCCGATGGAGTTGAGCCGCTCGGCCAGCTCCTCGTAGCCGCGGTTGATGACGTACACGTTCCGCAGCACCGAGGTGCCCTCGGCGGCGAGCATCGCCAGCAGGGTCACCACGGCGGGCCGCAGGGCCGGCGGGCACATCATCTCGGCGGTGCGCCAGCGGGTCGGGCCCTCGACCAGAACCCGGTGCGGGTCCAGCAGCTTGACGTTGGCGCCGAGCCGGGTCAGCTCGGTGAGGTAGATGGCGCGGTTGTCGTAGACCCAGTCGTGGATCAGGGTCGAGCCCTGGGCCGTGGCGGCGATGGCCGCGAAGAAGGGCACGTTGTCGATGTTGAGGCCCGGGAAGGGCATGGGGTGGATCTTGTCGATGGGGGAGCGCAGCTTGGAGGGGCGCACGGTGAGGTCGATCAGCCGGGTGCGGCCGTTGTCGGCGGGGTACTCGGCGGAGCGCTCGTGGTCCAGGCCCATCTCCTCCAGGACCGCCAGCTCGATCTCCAGGAACTCCACCGGCACCCGCCGGATGGTCAGCTCGGACTCGGTGACCACGGCCGCGGCCAGCAGGCTCATGGCCTCCACCGGGTCCTCGGAGGGCGCGTAGTCCACGTCCCGGTCGATCTCGGTGACACCGTGCACGGTCAGCGTGGTGGTGCCGATGCCGTCCACCCGGACGCCCAGCTCCTCCAGGAAGAAGCACAGGTCCTGGACCATGTAGTTCGAGCTGGCGTTGCGGATGACGGTCACCCCGTCGTGCCGGGCGGCCGCCAGGAGCGCGTTCTCGGTCACGGTGTCGCCGCGCTCGGTCAGCACGATCGGCCGCCGCGGGGCCACCGAGGGGGCGACCCGGGCGTGGTACATCCCGCTGGTGGCGGTCACCTCCAGCCCGAAGTGCCGCAGGGCGGTCATGTGCGGCTGGACGGTACGGGTGCCGAGGTCGCAGCCGCCCGCGTACGGGATGCGGAAGCGGTCGGTGCGGTGCATCAGGGGGCCGAGGAACATGATCACGCTGCGGGTGCGGCGGGCGGCGTCGGTGTCCATGGCGTCCAGCTCCAGCCGCGCGGGCGGGACGATCTCCAGGTCGTTGCCGTCGTTGATCCAGCGGGTCCGCACGCCGATGCTGTTCAGCACCTCCAGGATGCGGTAGACCTCCTCGATCCGCGCGACGCGGCGCAGGGTGGTCCGCCCGGAGTTCAGCAGCGTGGCGCACAGCAGCGCCACGCACGCGTTCTTGCTGGTCTTGACGTCGATGGAGCCGGAGAGCCGGCGCCCGCCCACGACACGCAGGTGCATGGGACCCGCATAGCCGAGGGAGACGATCTCGCTGTCGAGCGCTTCACCGATTCGGGCGATCATCTCAAGGCTGATGTTCTGGTTGCCGCGTTCAATACGGTTCACCGCGCTCTGGCTGGTCCCGAGCGCCTCCGCCAGTTGGGACTGGGTCCAGCCCCGGTGCTGGCGGGCGTCACGGATGAGCTTGCCGATGCGTGCGAGGTAGTCGTCTCCCATGCGGAAAGACTATCTCACATATGAGATGGCAACCCGAGCTCCAGGTCCAGCAGGTACCGCTTGCGCTCCAGTCCGCCCCCGTATCCGGTGAGGCTGCCGGAGGCCCCGACCACACGGTGGCAGGGCACGATGATGCCGACCGGGTTGCGTCCGTTGGCGAGCCCGACGGCGCGCGACGCGCCGGGGCTGCCGAGTTCCTGCGCCAGCTGACCGTACGTCATCACGGTGCCGTACGGGATGGCCCGCAGACCCGCCCAGACGCGCTGCTGGAAGGGGGTGCCGCGCAGGTCAAGCGGCAGGTCGAAGGCGGTCAACTCGCCCGTGAAGTACGCCCGCAGCTGCACGGCGGCCCGCGCGAACGGCGACGTCACCGGGTCGCGGCGCGCGCCGAAGGACTCCTCCGGCGGGCGGTGACGCTGCGCGGGCATGTAGAGACCGGACAGGACGCCGTCGGTCGCGACCAGGGTCAGCGGCCCGACGGGGCTGTCGATCAGGGCGTGTGTGCGAAGGGACATGATCATTCCTCAGGCCGGTTCGGCGGGCAGGACGTTGACGGGGTGGTCGCCGGTGGCCCACAGGTGCTGTACGGCGTACGCGCGCCACGGCCGCCAGGCCGCGGCCCGCCGGACGAGGGCCGCGGGGGTCGTGGGGAGGCCCAGTTTTCCCGCGGCAAGCCGTACGCCCAAATCGGTGGCGGGGAAGGCGTCCGGGTCGCCGAGCGCCCGCATCGCGACGACCTCGACCGACCAGGGGCCGAAGCCCGGCAGCGCGGCGAGCTGCCGCCGGGCCTTCTCCCAGTCGCTGCCGACGTCCAGGTCCAGGCCCCCCTCGGTGAGCGCGGCGACCAGGGAGGTCAGCGTGGCCCGCCGGGTGCCCGGCATCGCCAGGGACCCCGGGTCCAGGGCCGTCAGCGCCCACGGCGAGGGGAACAGGTGGGTCAGCCCGCCGCCGGGGTCGGCGACGGGCTCGCCGTGCGCCGTCACCAGCCTGCCGGCCAGCGTGCGCGCCGCGGCGGTCGACACCTGCTGCCCGAGCACCACGCGCACCGCGAACTCGGGCCCGTCCACGGTGCGCGGCACCCGGCGCCCGGGGTCCTTGTCCACGTACGGGGCGAGCAGCGGGTCCTCCCGGAGCAGCCCGTCGACGGCGACCGGGTCGGCGTCCAGGTCGAGCAGCCACCGGCAGCGGCTGATCGCGTGCGACAGGTCCCGCCAGTCGGTGAGGGAGAGCCGGCAGGCGACGTGGTCGGGCTCGGGCCGCAGGGCCACGATCCCGTGGCCGTGGGGCAGCCGCAGTGTGCGGCGGTACGCACCCTCCCGCCACTCCTCCACGCCCGGCACGGCGGTCGCGGCCAGATGCCCGAAGAGGTTGCCGGGGCACAGCGGTGCCCGGAAGGGCAGCCGCAGCGCCAGCGAGCCCGCCACGTCGGCGGCGGGGGCGCGGTGCCGCCCCCGTGCCGCCCGCGTCCGCAGCTCGCTCGGGGTGAGCGCGAAGACCTCGCGCACGGTGTCGTTGAAGGTGCGGATGCTGCTGAAGCCGGCGGCGAAGGCGACGTCGGCCATGGGCAGCGCCGAGGTCTCGACCAGCAGGCGGGCCGTCTGCGCCCGCTGCGCACGGGCGAGGGCGAGCGGCCCGGCCCCGAGTTCGGCCCGCAGTTGCCGCTCCACCTGCCGGGTGCTGTAGCCGAGACGCGCCGCGAGCCCGGGTACGCCGTCCCGGTCGACGACCCCGTCCGCGATCAGGCGCATGGCGCGGGCCACCAGGTCCGCCCGCTCGTTCCACCGCGGGGAACCGGGGGCGGCGTCGGGGCGGCAGCGCTTGCAGGCGCGGAACCCGGCCTGCTGGGCGGCGGCCGCGCTCGGGTAGAAGGTCATGTTCTGCGGCTTCGGCGGCACCGCGGGGCAGCCGGGCCGGCAGTAGATGCGGGTGGTCAGCACCGCGGTGAAGAACCACCCGTCGAAACGGGAGTCCTTCGACTGCACGGCGCGCACACAGCGCTCGAAGTCCTCATGCACATCCCCCAGCATCCGTGGCCCGCGCGGGCCGGGGCTAGCGAGAATCCGACGTGGACGTACGGGGAGGCGGCGCGGGACGTAGGTGTCGGAAATCCGCCGGACCCGGGGCCGGGCCGGTGATGGACTGCGGTCCGTGATCAGCGAACTCAAGGCCAAGGCCGAACTCTTCCGTTCCCTCCACGTCCCCGGGCGCCCGCTGCTGCTGACCAACGCCTGGGACGCCGCCAGTGCCCGCGTCGCCGAGCGCGCCGGGGCCGCCGCCGTCGCCACCACCAGTTCCGGGGTCTCCTGGACCCTGGGCACCGCGGACGGCGACCACGTCGACCGCGGCCTCGCGCTGGAGCTGACCGCGCGGGTCGCCGCGGCCGTCTCGGTCCCCGTCAGCGCCGACGTCGAGGGCGGCTACGCGGCCGACCCCGAGGGCGTCGCGGAGACGGTGCGGGCGGTGCTGGCCGCGGGCGCGGTCGGGATCAACATCGAGGACTCCCACAACGGCGGTCCCGCGCCGCTGCGCACGGCCGACGGACAGGCCGCCCGCATCGCCGCCGCCCGCCGCGCCGCCGACGAGGCCGGGGTGCCGTTGTTCGTCCACGCCCGCACCGACACCTTCCTGCGGGGCGCCGGCGACCTGGGGGAGACCTTGGAGCGCGCCGCCGGCTACCTCGCGGCGGGCGCCGACGGCATCTTCGTGCCCGGCGTGACCGACCCGGCCGTCGTCGCCGCCCTGGCCGAGGGCATCGACGCCCCCGTCGGCATCCTCGCCGGGCCCGGCGCGCCGCCGGTGTCCGTACTGGCCTCCGCCGGCGCCGCGCGCGTCAGCCTCGGCAGCGCGGTCGCCGAGGCCGCCTACGCCCTCGTCGACCGCGCCGCCCGCGAGCTGCTCGCCACCGGCACGTACGCCGCCGTCGCGGGCGGCATCCCCTGGGGCGAGCTGAACGCACTGATGCTCCCGCAGGCCTGAGCGCGGGGCCTCACGGCGGCACCCTGGCGGGGCGGGACGGGCCCGTGGGGGGCATGCGAAAGGGCGTGATGCCGCACACGGGCGGCCCAGCGCATGACCCGGCAGCGGTGATGTATTAGAGTTATCTCGACATCGAGATATCTGCCAAGGCGCACCGCTGCCGCCAGAGGTAAGGCTCGCCTTACTTAGCCTTACCTTAGCGGATCGGCCAGGGGTCGAAGCGGCAGCATTGCGGTGGTACGCGCAAAGTTACGAAGGAGACTGTCGTGTCGGCGAACAGCTTCGACGCCCGCAGCACCCTGCAGGTGGGCGACGAGTCGTACGAGATCTTCCGGCTGGACAAGGTCGAGGGCTCCGCGCGCCTCCCTTACAGCCTGAAGGTGCTGCTGGAGAACCTGCTCCGCACCGAGGACGGCGCCAACATCACGGCCGACCACATCCGTGCGCTCGGCGGCTGGGACTCCCAGGCCCAGCCGAGCCAGGAGATCCAGTTCACGCCGGCCCGCGTGATCATGCAGGACTTCACCGGCGTGCCCTGCGTGGTGGACCTCGCCACCATGCGCGAGGCCGTCAAGGAGCTGGGCGGCGACCCGTCCCGCATCAACCCGCTGGCCCCGGCCGAGCTGGTCATCGACCACTCGGTCATCGCCGACAAGTTCGGCACCCCGGACTCCTTCGCGCAGAACGTGGAGCTGGAGTACGGCCGCAACAAGGAGCGCTACCAGTTCCTGCGCTGGGGCCAGACCGCGTTCGACGAGTTCAAGGTCGTCCCGCCGGGCACCGGCATCGTCCACCAGGTGAACATCGAGCACCTGGCCCGCACCGTCATGGTCCGGAACGGCCAGGCCTACCCCGACACCCTCGTCGGCACCGACTCGCACACCACCATGGTCAACGGCCTCGGCGTGCTGGGCTGGGGCGTCGGCGGCATCGAGGCCGAGGCCGCCATGCTCGGCCAGCCGGTCTCCATGCTGATCCCGCGCGTCGTCGGCTTCAAGCTGACCGGCGAGCTCCCCACCGGCACCACCGCCACCGACCTCGTGCTGACCATCACCGAGATGCTGCGCAAGCACGGTGTCGTCGGCAAGTTCGTCGAGTTCTACGGCGAGGGCGTCTCCGCCACCTCGCTCGCCAACCGCGCCACGATCGGCAACATGTCGCCGGAGTTCGGCTCCACCGCGGCGATCTTCCCGATCGATGCGGAGACCATTAACTACCTGAAGCTGACCGGCCGTTCGGAGCAGCAGCTCGCGCTCGTCGAGGCGTACGCCAAGGAGCAGGGCCTGTGGCTGGACCCGGCCGCCGAGCCGGACTTCTCCGAGAAGCTGGAGCTGGACCTCTCCACGGTCGTACCCTCCATCGCCGGCCCCAAGCGCCCGCAGGACCGCATCGTCCTCGCCAGCGCCGCCGAGCAGTTCAAGAGCGACGTGCGCAACTACGTCGACACCGCGGACGAGTCCGGGAAGGAGTCCTTCCCGGCCTCCGACTCCCCGGCCGCCACCAACGGCGTCCCGACCCGCCCGACCCTGGTGACGGCTCCCGACGGGTCCACGTACGAGATCGACCACGGCGCCGTCACCGTCGCCGCGATCACCTCCTGCACCAACACCTCGAACCCGTACGTCATGGTCGCCGCCGCCCTGGTGGCCAAGAAGGCGGTCGAGAAGGGCCTGACCCGCAAGCCGTGGGTGAAGACCACGCTCGCCCCGGGCTCCAAGGTCGTCATGGACTACTACGACCGCGCCGGCCTCACCCCGTACCTGGACAAGATGGGCTTCAACCTGGTCGGGTACGGCTGCACCACCTGCATCGGCAACTCCGGCCCGCTGCCGGACGAGGTCTCCAAGGCCGTCAACGAGCACGACCTGGCCGTCACCTCGGTGCTGTCGGGCAACCGCAACTTCGAGGGCCGGATCAACCCGGACGTCAAGATGAACTACCTGGCGTCCCCGCCGCTGGTCGTCGCGTACGCCATCGCCGGCTCCATGAAGGTGGACATCACCCGGGACGCCATCGGCACCGACACCGAGGGCAAGCCGGTCCACCTGCAGGACATCTGGCCGTCCGAGCAGGAGGTCAACGAGGTCGTCGCCGCCGCGATCGGCCAGGACATGTTCGCCTCGTCCTACCAGGACGTCTTCGCCGGCGACGCCCAGTGGCAGTCGCTGCCGATCCCGACCGGCAACACCTTCGAGTGGGACCCGCAGTCGACCTACGTCCGCAAGCCCCCGTACTTCGAGGGCATGAAGGACCAGCCGGACCCGGTCACCGACATCTCCGGTGCCCGCGTGCTGGCCAAGCTGGGCGACTCGGTCACCACCGACCACATCTCCCCGGCCGGTGCGATCAAGGCCGACACCCCGGCCGGCAAGTACCTCACCGATCACGGTGTGGAGCGTCGTGACTTCAACTCCTACGGCTCCCGCCGCGGCAACCACGAGGTCATGATCCGCGGCACCTTCGCCAACATCCGCCTGCGCAACCAGATCGCGCCGGGCACCGAGGGCGGCTACACCCGCGACTTCACCGCCGACGGCGGCCCGGTGTCGTTCATCTACGACGCCTCCCAGAACTACCAGGCCGCCGGCATCCCGCTGGTCGTCCTGGCGGGTAAGGAGTACGGCTCCGGCTCCTCCCGCGACTGGGCCGCGAAGGGCACCGCGCTGCTGGGCGTCAAGGCCGTCATCGCCGAGTCGTACGAGCGCATCCACCGCTCGAACCTGATCGGCATGGGCGTCCTGCCGCTGCAGTTCCCCGAGGGCGCCTCGGCGGCCTCGCTGGGCCTGACCGGTGAGGAGACCTTCTCGTTCACCGGCATCACCGAGCTCAACGACGGCACCACGCCGCGCACCGTCAAGGTGACGACCGACACCGGCGTCGAGTTCGACGCCGTGGTCCGCATCGACACCCCCGGTGAGGCGGACTACTACCGCAACGGCGGCATCATGCAGTACGTCCTGCGCTCCCTGATCCGCAAGTAGGGATCACCGCGTCCGGACCCGACGAACGGGCCCGCACCCCTGCCGGGGGTGCGGGCCCGTTCGCGTTACCGGCAGGTCTCAACTAGGGAAAGCTGTCCGTCAAAAGCGCGCATGACCTTGCCCACCTCGCGGGAAGTGGACTATACCTGTCGGCGTCCAGGAGGCCCGCTGAACGCGGGCTTGCGCGGGGGGAACAACGGGTGCGTGGCCCGTGCACAGATTCAACTCCGCACCGCATGGGTCCTGGAGAAGGTGAGGACTTGAGCATGAGATCCGACGTCAACCGGCGCGATCTGATCAAGCGGGCTGCAGCGGTGGGCCTGTTGGCCGCTCCGGCCGCGGGTCTGCTGAGTGCCTGTGCGTCCAGCGGCAGCGGCAACAACAAGGCCACCGAGAAGGGCGAGAAGTCCAAGGACAACCCCTTCGGCGTGGCCAACGACGCCCCTCTGGACGTCGTGATCTTCAAGGGCGGCTACGGCGACGACTACGCCAAGGCGTTCGAGAAGCTCTACGGGAAGAAGTTCGACGGGGCGAAGATCAGCCACCTGGGCACCCAGGAGATCACCGGCAAGCTCCAGCCCCGCTTCAACGCCGGCAACCCGCCGGACGTCGTCGACGACTCCGGCGCGCAGCAGATCAAGCTGGACGTGCTCTACAAGAGCGGCCAGCTCACCGACCTCACCCCGCTCCTCGACGCGCCCTACATCGACGACCCGAGCAAGAAGGTCAGGGACGTCCTGCAGCCCGGCACCATCGAGACGGGCAGCTTCGACGACGGCAAGATGTACCAGCTGTCCTACATCTACACCGTCTGGGGTCTGTGGTACTCCGGCAAGCTCTTCAAGGAGAAGGGCTGGACCGCGCCCAAGACCTGGGCCGACTTCATGTCGCTCTGCGCGGAGATCAAGAAGTCCGGCATGGCGCCCTTCTGCCACCAGGGCAAGTACCCCTACTACATCAACATCGTGGTCATGGACCTCATCGCCAAGCAGGGCGGTCCCGAGCTGGTGAAGCGGATCGACAGCCTCGACCCAACGGTGTGGGACGAGCCCGCCGCCAAGGCGGCCGTCGAGGCGGTCTACGAGATCGCCGACAAGGGCTACCTGCTCCCCGGCACCAACGGCATGACCCACATCGAGTCGCAGACCGCCTGGAACGAGTACAAGGCGGCGTTCATCCCCTGCGGTTCGTGGCTGGAGAACGAGCAGCTGAAGGCCACCCCCGCGGACTTCGAGATGACCTTCCTGCCGATCCCCTCCCTGGACGGCGACAAGCTGCCCTTCGAGGCGATCCGGGCCGGCGCCGGTGAGCCCTTCATCGTCCCGAAGAAGGCCAAGAACCAGGCCGGCGGCCTGGAGTTCCTGCGGATCATGCTCACCAAGGAAGCGTCGAGCCAGTTCGCCCAGACGGCCAACTCGCTGACCGTGCTCAAGGACGGCGTCGGTTCCGACGTCCAGCTGCGCCCGGGCACCAAGTCCACCGTCACCGCGCTCAGCGCGGCCGGGAGCAACGTCTTCAACTACAACTACCCCAACACGCAGAGCGCCTTCGACACGGACGTGCAGAACGCCAGTGCCGAGCTGATGGCCAAGCGCATCAAGCCCGCCGACTGGCTCAAGCGGGTCAAGGCGGCGGCCGAGAAGGCCAAGAAGGGCTAAACGTTCCCACCGGCCCTTGCGCACCGGGGCCCCGGTGCTCCCTGATGGTCCAGGGGGCGTTCGGGGCCCCGGTGCGACGGTCTACCCGATGGCAGGAGCAGCGCCATGCGATACCGCAAGTACCCGTTCATCGCGGGATTCCTCTTCATTCCGGTCGTGCTCTACGTCGTCTTCGTGATCTGGCCGTACCTGCAGACGTTCGGGTATTCCCTGACGGACTGGTCCGGGCAGTCCCAGGAGATGCATTTCGTCGGTCTGGAGAATTACACGACGCTCTTCGGGGACCACGTCTTCCTGCAGGCGCTCCAGCACAACGTGCTGCTTCTGGTGTTCCTTCCGGTGATCACGATCCTGCTGGCGCTCTTCTTCGCCTTCATGCTCAACGTGGGCGGCCGCGGCGGTACCACGGGCGTCCGCGGGGTGCACGGATCCGCCTTCTACAAGGTGATCTTCTTCTTCCCCCAGGTGCTTTCCGTCGCCATTCTCATCGTGCTCTTCCAGGCGGTCTACCGAAGTGACGGAAGCGGCCTGCTGAACGGCATCCTGATCAAACTGCACCTCGAGGACCCACAGGCCCCGATCGAATGGCTGAACAGTCCCAACCTGGTGATGTGGTGCCTGCTGGGCGTGCAGATCTGGGCCGGTGTCGGTTTCTACCTGGTGCTGTTCTCCGCGGCCATGCAGTCCGTTCCCAAGGACATCTACGAGGCCGCCCTGCTGGACGGCGCCGGCCGCCTGCAGACCTTCTTCAAGGTGACCCTCCCGCTCCTGTGGGACAGCGTGCAGACGGCCTGGGTGTACCTCGCCATCGCCGCGATGGACTTCTTCGCCCTGGCCTCGGTCCTCACTCCGGGATCGAACTTCGGCGGCGGCCCGGACTACCACGGTGAGGTCATGGCGACCTACCTGATGCGCAACTTCCTCACCTTCGGAAAGAGCGGCTACGCCTGTGCGATGGGCGTCGTCATCCTCTTCCTCACCCTGATCCTTTCCGCCATCGCGCTGCGGGTCTCCCGCCGCGATCGCATCGAGTACTGAGCGGGGAGCGCATCCCATGGCCACTCCCATCAAGCAGCCCACTCCGGTACCGGTCTTCAAGGGGCAGCCCACCACCATCGGCAGCAAGAAGACGGAACGCGAACGCTTCGCCGACGGCGGCGCGACCCTCAACGTCTTCTCGCACGGTTTCCTGGTCCTGTGGGGCGTGCTGATCCTCCTGCCCCTGGGCTGGATCATCCTCGGGTCCTTCAAGAACAATTCCGAGATCGGCGCGAGCGCCTGGTCCTGGCCCTCGCACTGGTCCTTCGACGCGTTCTCCCGGGCCTGGGAGAAGGGCATCGGCGACTTCTTCGTGAACACGGTGATCGTGCTGGTGTTCTCGGTGCCGCTGACGATGCTGCTCGGGTCGATGACGGCGTACGTGCTGGCGCGCTACGAGTTCCCCGGCAACCGGATCATCTTCTACCTGTTCGTCGGCGGCGCGATGTTCCCGGTGTACCTCGCCCTCGTGCCGTTGTTCTTCATGGTCAGCAACCTGGGCATGCTCAACACCTACCAGGGCCTGATCCTGGTCTACGTCGCGTACTCGCTGCCCTTCACCGTCTTCTTCATGCACTCCTTCTTCAGGACCCTGCCCACGGCGGTGCACGAGGCGGCCATGATCGACGGCTGTTCCCACTCCCGGGCCTTCTTCCAGGTGATGCTGCCGATGGCGAAGCCGGGCCTGATCAGCGTGGGCATCTTCAACGTGCTGGGCCAGTGGAACCAGTACATCCTGCCGATGACCCTGCAGCAGCAGCAGTCCAGCAGCGACCCGGACCGCTCGATGCTGGCCCAGGGCCTGGTGAACCTGGCGCAGCAGCAGGGGTACTCCGGTGACTACCCGGCGCTCTTCGCGGGCATGACCATCGCGATGCTGCCGGTGCTCGTGGTCTACCTCTCCTTCCAGCGGCAGGTGCAGGCGGGTCTGACGGCCGGCACCTTGAAGTAACCGGAAGGTCACTCCCCGTGGCCCGCTGTCCGGTCGCCCGGACGCCGGAGCGGAAGCGGTCCCGCCGTATGCGGGGCCGCTTCTGGATTTTTCGGGCATTACGTCAGCGGTCTGGTTCTGCCCCTTGACGGGAAGCGAGCCTAAAGGCTTGCTTAGAGTTCACATGTTGTAGACGACGGGGTCTCATCGGCGTGGCTCCCGTCCGGTTCGGCAGGAGTGGAATGGTCGTGGAGACTCCGGGGTCCCAGTCGTCGCTGCACCGGGCCAACCTCGAGCGGGTGGTCCGGGCCGTACGGCTGGCGGGTTCGCTGACGCAGGCGGAGATCGCCCGTACGACGGGGCTGTCCGCGGCGACGGTCTCCAACATCGTCCGCGAATTGCGCGACAACGGGACCGTACAGGTCACGCCCACCTCCTCGGGAGGCCGTCGGGCCCGCGCGGTGGCGCTGTCCGGCGACGCGGGCGTCGTCGTGGGCGTCGACTTCGGGCACTCCCACCTGCGCGTCGCGGTGGGCAACCTGGCCCACCAGGTGCTGGCCGAGCAGTCGGAGCCGATCGACGTGGACGCCTCGGCCTCCGAGGGCTTCGACCGGGCCGAGCAGCTCGTCGCGCGGCTGATCGAGTCGAGCGGCATCGACGCCGACAAGGTGATCGGCGTCGGCCTCGGCGTCCCGGGCCCGATCGACGTGGAGACCGGCGCGCTGGGGTCCACCGCCATCCTGCCGGGGTGGGGCGGCATCAACCCGCGCCAGGAACTGGCCGAGCGGCTGCGCATGCCCGTCCAGGTGGACAACGACGCGAACCTCGGTGCCCTCGGGGAGTTGGTCTGGGGCGGCGGCCGGGGCGTGAAGGACCTGGCGTACATCAAGGTGGCCAGCGGCGTCGGCGCCGGGCTGGTGATCGACGGCCGCATCTACCGCGGCCCCGGCGGCACCGCGGGCGAGATCGGTCACATCACGCTGGACGAGTCCGGCCCGGTCTGTCGCTGCGGCAACCGCGGCTGCCTGGAGACCTTCACCGCCGCCCGTTACGTGCTGGACCTGCTGCGCGGCAGCCACGGCCCCGACCTGACCCTGGCGCGCATGGTGCAGCTGGCCAGGGAGGGCGACCCCGGCTGCCGCCGGGTGATCGCCGACGTCGGCCGGCACATCGGCATGGGTGTCGCCAGCCTCGCCAACCTCTTGAACCCGAGCCGGGTGGTGCTCGGCGGCGATCTCGCGGAGGCCGGGGAGCTGGTCCTGGCGCCCATCAGGGAGTCGGTGGCGCGGTACGCGATCCCCAGTGCGGCCCGTAGGCTTTCGGTGGTCTCAGGGGGCCTCGGGGCCCGTGCGGAAGTCCTTGGCGCCCTGGCGCTGGCCCTCAGCGAGGTGGGCGATTCGTCCCTTTTGGATGCTAACGTTCCTGCAGCGGTTGCTGTGCCGTAGAGATCACTCTGCGTTCATCTAGATAACGAAACGCACCGTTGCCATCTCGTTAAGTATTTACTTCTTGACGTCAAGGCTGTTGCCGAGTTGACTCACGCTCACCTCGGCCGCAGTCTCTTGCGGCCCTGTCAGGGAGGCAACCCCACATGAACGCAATGATGCGTCGCGTCGTGATCGGCACCGCGGCCGTCTCCATGGCCCTTTCCGTTGCTGCGTGCGGCAAGGCCGGTGACGACAAGGCGGACGGCGGCAGCAGCAGCGCCGGCAGCAAGAGCAAGACCATCGGTCTGCTGCTCCCCGACAGCGTCACCGCGCGCTACGACAAGTTCGACAAGCCGCTGTTCGAGGCCAAGGTCAAGGAGCTGTGCGCGGACTGCGACGTTCAGTACGCGAACGCCGCGGGTGACTCCGGCAAGCAGGCCCAGCAGGTCAGCACCATGATCACCAAGGGTGTCAAGGTGATCGTGATCAGCGCCCAGGACGCCGCTGCCATCAAGTCCTCCGTCCAGGCCGCCGTCGACAAGGGCATCAAGGTCATCGCGTACGACCGTCTGGCCCAGGGCCCGGTCTCCGCGTACGTCTCCTTCGACAACGAGAAGGTCGGCGAGCTGCAGGGCCAGGCGCTCCTCGACGCGCTGGGCGACAAGGCGAAGCCCTCGGCGAACGTCGTCATGATCAACGGTGACGACGCCGACCCGAACGCCGCGCTGTTCAAGGCCGGTGCCCACAAGGTCCTCGACGGCAAGGTCAAGATCGCCTACGAGCAGAGCGGTCTGTGGAAGGACACCGTCGCCAACCAGAAGGTGACGGCGGCCATCACCCAGATCGGCGCCAAGAAGATCGCGGGCGTCTACGCCGCGAACGACGGCATGGCCGGCGGTATCGCCACCGCCCTCAAGGGCGCCGGCATCAGCGGCATCCCGCTGACCGGTCAGGACGCCGAACTCGCGGGCATCCAGCGGATCATCGCGGGCAGCCAGTCCAGCACGGTCTACAAGGCGTTCAAGCCCGAGGCCGACGCCGCCGCCCAGCTCGCGGTGAACCTGGTCGAGGGCAAGGCCATCGACTCGCTGGCCACCACCTCGCTGACCAGCGGCTCCGGTGACAAGGTCCCGTCCCAGCTGCTGACCCCGGTCTCGGTCACCAAGGCCAACGTCAAGGACACGGTCGTCGCCGACAAGCTGTGGTCCGTCGAGGAGATCTGCACGGCCGAGTTCGCCGAGGCCTGCAAGGCCGCCGGCCTCCAGTAACACGGCAGGCCCTCCCTCCGGGGGCCGCCACGCGAACCTGTCCGGTGCCCGCCCCGTCCAACAGACCCCGCTGACGGGGCGGGCGCCGGACAGACAGTCCGTTCCAGTTCATGTAAAGCTGTGCAGTTTGCACAAAACTCCGCGCCCCTCCAAGCGCGGCATCCCCGCCGGTCAGGCGGCGAAGGAGATGGTTCACGTGTCCGCTACGCCCGTGCTGGCGTTGCGCGGAGTCTCCAAGCGATTCGGTGCGGTCCAGGCACTCACCGATGTCGACCTGGAGGTTCACGCCGGAGAAGTCGTCGCGCTCGTAGGCGACAACGGCGCAGGGAAGTCGACCCTGGTCAAGACGATCGCCGGTGTGCACCCCATCGATGACGGCGTCATCGAGTGGGAAGGCAAGCCGGTCAACATCAACCGGCCGCACGACGCCCAGGGTTTGGGGGTCGCCACCGTGTACCAGGACCTCGCGCTGTGCGACAACCTCGACGTCGTCGCCAACCTCTACCTCGGCAGCGAGATCAAGCGCGCCGGTGTGATCGACGAGGTCATGATGGAGAAGCGGTCCCGGGAGCTGCTCAGCACGCTGTCGATCCGCATCCCCAGCGTCCGCATCCCGATCGCCAGCCTCTCGGGTGGACAGCGACAGGTCGTCGCCATCGCCCGTGCGCTGATCGGGGACCCCAAGCTGGTGATCCTCGACGAGCCCACCGCGGCCCTCGGCGTGGAGCAGACCGCCCAGGTGCTCGACCTGGTCGAGCGGCTGCGTGAGCGCGGCCTCGCCGTCATCCTCATCAGCCACAACATGGTCGACGTCAAGGCCGTCGCCGACAAGGTGGCGGTACTGCGGCTCGGCCGCAACAACGGCGTCTTCGACGTCAAGAGCACGTCCCAGGAAGACATCATCTCCGCCATCACCGGTGCCACGGACAATGCCGTGACCCGCCGTCAGGGGCGGCGCACGGAGGCTGCAAAGTGAGCGACACGTCGAAGACCGTAAAGCAGGAAGTGGTGGCAGCGGCGGTCGAGGACGCGTCCTCGGCGGCGGTGCCCGTGGTCGACCCGCGCCTGCTCGTCCGTGAAGAGGGCCTCAAGGGCTACCTCACCGAGTTCAAGCGCAAGGTGCGCGGCGGTGAGCTCGGCTCGCTGCCGGTCATCGTCGGCCTGATCATCATCTGGACCATCTTCCAGACCCAGTCGAGCAACTTCCTGAGCGCCGGCAACCTGGCCAACATCGGCTTCTTCCTGGCCGCCACGGGCATGCTCGCCATCGGTCTGGTCTTCGTACTGCTGCTCGGTGAGATCGACCTGTCGGTCGGCTCGGTCAGCGGTCTGGCCTCGGCCGTCTTCGCCATCTTCGTCACGAACCACGGGATGAACCCGTGGCTGGCCATGATCCTGGCCATCGTCACCGGCATCCTCATCGGTGCCCTGCACGGCTGGTTCTTCGCGAAGATCGGCGTCCCCGCGTTCGTCGTCACCCTGGCCGGCTTCCTCGGCTGGAACGGCCTGATGCTGCAGCTGCTCGGCGACAGCGGAAGCCTCTCGATCCCGGACGACGGCCCGCTGCACATCCTGGGCCAGCGTTCCTTCTTCATGGACCAGGACATCTCCGGCGCCTACCTGCTGGCCGGCCTCGGCACCGTGGCCATGCTGGCGGGCTCGCTGATCGAGCAGCGGCGGCGTCGCGCGGCCGGCGTCCCGTTCCGGCCCACCGGCGAGATCGCGTTCCGCGTGGGCGCCCTGGCGGTCGTCTCCTTCGTCGCCGCGTACGTCCTGAACCAGGCGAGCGGCGTGCCCAACGCGCTGGTCGTCTTCCTGGCGGCCCTGGTCATCACGGACTTCGTGCTGCGGCGTACCTCGTACGGCCGCAAGGTGTTCGCGGTCGGCGGTGGCATCGAGGCCGCCCGTCGCGCCGGCATCAACGTCGCCCTGGTGCGGATCTCCGTGTTCGCCATCTCCGGCGGCTTCGCGGCGCTCGGCGGTCTGTTCTTCGCCGCGCAGACCTTCACGGCGACCCTGGGCGCCGGCGGCGGCAACACCCTGATGCTGGCCATCGCGGCCGCGGTCATCGGTGGCACCAGCCTCTTCGGCGGCCGCGGAAACGTTTGGTCCGCGCTGCTCGGCATGCTGGTCATCCAGTCCATCCAGACCGGCCTGGACCTGCTCAACATGAACACCGCGCTCCAGTACATGATCACCGCCGCGGTGCTGCTCGCCGCCGTGGTCATCGACTCGGTGTCCCGCAAGAGCCAGAAGGCCGCGGGTCGCGGCTGAGGTTCCGCACCGCACCAGTGGCGTGACGTGCCCGGCGCAGGGAAGATCATCCCAGCGCCGGGCACGGGTGTGTGCGGAGCTGAAAACGCGAACACATACACTCGGGAAACCGGAAAGCGACAACAAGGAGGCACGGGTGGCTCTGCTGACCCGTATCAAGGGACCGCGCGACCTCGACCGGCTCAGCCCGGAGCAGCTGGTCGAGCTGGCAGGCGAGATCCGTACCTTCCTGGTCGACGAGGTCTCCAAGACGGGCGGGCACCTGGGGCCGAACCTGGGTGTCGTCGAACTGACCATCGCGCTCCACCGTGTCTTCGACTCGCCGCAGGACAAGGTGCTGTGGGACACCGGGCACCAGTCCTACGTCCACAAGCTGCTCACCGGCCGTCAGGACTTCTCCAAGCTCAAGAGCAAGGGGGGCCTGTCCGGCTACCCCTCGCGTGCCGAGTCCGAGCACGACGTCATCGAGAACAGCCACGCCTCCACGGTGCTCGGCTGGGCCGACGGCCTGGCCAAGGCCAACGAGCAGCTGGGCAAGCGCGACCACACCGTCGCCGTCATCGGTGACGGCGCGCTGACCGGCGGCATGGCCTGGGAGGCGCTGAACAACATCGCCGCCGCCAAGGACCGCCCGCTGGTCATCGTCGTCAACGACAACGAGCGCTCCTACGCGCCGACCATCGGCGGCCTCGCCAACCACCTGGCCACGCTGCGCACCACCGACGGCTACGAGCGCTTCCTCACCCGCACCAAGGAACTGCTGGAGCGCACCCCGGTCATCGGCCAGCCGCTGTACGAGACCCTGCACGGCGCCAAGAAGGGCTTCAAGGACTTCATCGCCCCGCAGGGCATGTTCGAGGACCTGGGCCTGAAGTACGTCGGCCCGATCGACGGCCACGACGTCGCCGCCCTGGAGTCCGCGCTGCAGCGCGCCAAGCGCTTCGGCGGCCCGGTCATCGTCCACTGCCTGACGGAGAAGGGCCGCGGCTACACCCCCGCCCTGCAGGACGAGGCCGACCGCTTCCACGCCGTCGGCAAGATCCACCCCGACACCGGCCTGCCGATCGCGGCCTCCGGCGCCGACTGGACCTCGGTCTTCGGCGAGGAGATGGTCAAGCTCGGCAGGGAGCGCAAGGACATCGTGGCCATCACCGCCGCGATGCTCCAGCCCGTGGGCCTGGACAAGTTCGCCAAGGCGTTCCCCGACCGCGTCTACGACGTCGGCATCGCCGAGCAGCACGCGGTGGTGTCCGCGGCGGGCCTGGCGACCGGCGGGCTGCACCCGGTGGTCGCCGTCTACGCGACCTTCCTCAACCGCGCCTTCGACCAGGTCCTGATGGACGTCGCGCTGCACAACTGCGGCGTCACCTTCGTGCTGGACCGCGCCGGCATCACCGGCACCGACGGCGCCTCGCACAACGGCATGTGGGACATGTCGATCCTGCAGGTCGTCCCGGGCGTGCGGATCGCCGCCCCGCGCGACGCCGACCAGGTGCGCGCCCAGCTCCGCGAGGCCGTCGAGGTACCGGACGCCCCGACCGTGGTCCGCTACTCCAAGGGCGCGGTCGGCCCGGCGGTCAAGGCCGTCGGCAAGGTCGGCGGCATGGACGTGCTGCGTCAGGCCGAGCCCCAGGGCGACGACGCCAAGCCGGACGTGCTGCTGGTCTCGGTCGGCGCGCTCGCCCCGATGTGCCTGGAGATCGCCGACCTGCTCGACGCCCAGGGCATCACCACCACCGTCGTCGACCCCCGCTGGGTCGTGCCCGTCGACGCGGCCCTGCCCGGTCTCGCGGCCGGCCACCGGGTCGTCGTCACCGTCGAGGACAACGGTCGCGTCGGCGGTGTCGGCTCCGCCGTCGCCCAGGCGCTGCGCGACGCCGGCGTGGACGTGCCGCTGCGTGACTTCGGCATCCCGCAGGAGTTCCTGGACCACGCCAGCCGCAAGGAGGTCATGGCCGAGATCGGTCTGACCGCCCCGGACGTCGCGCGCCAGGTGACCGGACTGGTCAGCCGGCTCGGGGACCGCTACGCCGACGAGCCCGCGACCCAGGTCGCGGGCGACTGACGGCCGCTCCCCGTCCTTCGCACCACCGGGCCGGGCGACACCCCAATGGGTGATCGCCCGGCCCTTGTGCTGATGTGTAGGCGCGCCAGATCCGGTCACAAGCATCTGCGGGTGCTGTGATGCAGGAACAACTGTGGAGGTGCGCCGGTGGACGTGGGCGGTAAGGCTGCGAAGGGTCGGAGCGGTTTCTTCCGTACCAAATCGGTCGAGGACTCCCTGCGGGACACCCAGGAGCCCGAGCACGCGCTCAAGAAGTCGCTGTCCGCCCTCGACCTCACGGTCTTCGGTGTCGGCGTCGTCATCGGCACCGGCATCTTCGTCCTGACGGGCAAGGTGGCGAAGGAGAACGCGGGCCCGGCCGTCGCGCTGTCCTTCGTCGCCGCGGGCGTCGTGTGCGCGCTCGCCGCCCTGTGCTACGCGGAGTTCGCCTCCACCGTGCCGGTGGCCGGATCCGCGTACACCTTCTCCTTCGCCACCCTCGGCGAACTGCCCGCCTGGATCATCGGCTGGGACCTCGTGCTGGAACTGGCGCTGGGCTGCGCCGTGGTCGCCGTCGGATGGTCCGGTTACCTGCGCTCGATCATGGACAACTGGGGCTGGCACCTGCCGTCCGTGCTGTCCGGCGGCGAACAGAGCGGCTTCCACTTCGACCTGCTGGCCTTCCTGCTGGTGGCCGTGCTCACCGCCGTCCTGGTCGCCGGGATGAAGCTGTCGGCCCGGGTCACCTCCGTGGTGGTCGCCATCAAGGTCACCGTGGTGCTGATCGTCATCATCGTGGGCGCGTTCTTCATCAAGGCCCACAACTACACCCCGTTCGTCCCGCCCGCCGTGCCGTCCGAGGGGGCGGAGGCCGGCATCAAGGCCCCGCTCATCCAGCTGATCTCGGGCTTCACGCCGTCCCAGTTCGGCGTCATGGGCATCTTCACCGCGGCGGCCGTGGTCTTCTTCGCGTACATCGGCTTCGACATCGTCGCCACCGCCGCCGAGGAGACCAGGAACCCGCAGCGGGACGTGCCGCGCGGCATCCTCGGCTCGCTGATCATCTGCACCGTGCTCTACGTCGCCGTCTCCATCGTCGTCACCGGCATGCAGCACTACACCCGGCTGACGGTGGACGCGCCGCTGGCCGACGCCTTCAAGGCGGTGGGCCACCCCTTCTGGGCCGGGCTGATCGCCTTCGGCGCGGTGGTGGGCCTGACGACGGTCTGCATGATCCTGCTGCTCGGGCAGAGCCGGGTCTTCTTCGCGATGAGCCGCGACGGGCTGCTGCCGCGCTTCTTCTCCCGGGTGCACCCCACCCGGGGCACGCCCTACCGCTCGACGATCCTGCTCGGCGGCATCGTGGCGATCGTCGCCGGCTTCACGACCATCGAGGAACTGGCCGAGCTGGTGAACATCGGCACCCTCTTCGCGTTCATCGTCGTCGCCGTCGGCGTCGTCGTGCTGCGCCGTACCCGCCCCGACCTGCCGCGTGCCTTCCGCACCCCGCTCGTGCCGTGGCTGCCCGCGGTGTCGGTGCTCGCCACGCTGTGGCTGATGCTCAACCTCCCCGCCGAGACCTGGCTGCGGTTCGCCATCTGGATGGCCCTCGGCTTCCTCGTCTACTTCCTCTACGGCTACCGGCACAGCCGGGTCCGCACACCGGCCCGGCCGAGGTGAGCTGACGCACCCGGAGGGCGCCCGGTACGTTGGGCGCGTGCCGACCCGCCCCGAGACCGCCCGCTCCGCCGCGCCCGCGCTCCCGGACCGGCGGGCGGACGGTGCCCCGTCCCGGGCGCCCTCGCCGTTCACCCGGTTCTCGTGGCCCGTGCTGCTCCCGCTGCTGACGCTGGTGGCGGCGCTGGTCCACCTGCCCTCCTTCGTACGTCCCGTCTGGAACCCCGACGAGGGGTTCCTCGCGACCCAGGCGCGCGTGCTCGCCTCCGGAGGCGTCCTCTACGACACCGTCGTGGACCGCAAGCCCCCGCTGCTGCCGTGGCTCTACGAGGGGGCGTTCGCGCTCTTCGGCGACGGCTCCCTCCGGCCCGTGCGGGCGGCGGCCGTCGTCGCGCACGTGGTGACCGCGGCGCTGCTCGTCGCCCTCGCCCGGCGCCGCTGGGGCGACCGGTGGGGCGCGGCCGCCGGGTTCGGCTACCTGCTGCTGTCGGTGGGGCTGGCGCCCGAGGACACGCAGGCGGCGTCCTTCGAGGTCTTCGCCCTGCCGTGGACGGTGGCCGCCGTGCTGTCGGCCGACCGCGGGCGCTGGGGCGCGGCCGGGGTGGCGGTGGCCGGGGCGGCGCTGACCAAGCAGACCGGCGCGGTGGTGCTGCTCCCGGTGGTCTGGATGCTGTGGCGGGCCCGGCGGGGGAGTGCGGCCGGGTCCGTCCCCGTGTCCGCCGGAGCGTGGGCCCGGCTGACGGCGGGGTGGGCGCTGCCCGTCGTGGCCGTGGCCCTGGCGACCGGTGCGGGGCGCTTCGTCTTCTGGACGGTCACCGGCTCCGGGGCCTACATCTCGCCCGAGGGAGCCTGGCTGCTCGCGGCCGGGCGGGGGCTCGGCAACGCCGCGATCCTCACGGCGGCCGGGGCGGGACTGGTGCTGCCGGCCGTCTGGCTCGCCGTGCGCCGAAGGGCCGGTTCGGGGGCCGAACTGTGGATCTGGCTCGGCGCGGCCGCCGTCGCCGTCGTGGCGGGCTTCCAGTTCTACGGTCACTACTACCTGCAACTGCTGCCCCCGCTCACGCTCGTCGGGGTGGCCGCGCTGCGCCGGCTGCCCGCGCGCGGTCCGGCCCGAAGGGCCGCCGCGGTCTGGACGGTGCTGGCGGCGGCCGTGTTCACCGGCTGGGGCTTCGCGGCGCCGCGCGCCGAACTCGACCACGCCCAGGCCGTCGCCGCCGCGATCCGCGCCCACACCGACGCGGACGGGACCGTCCTGGTGTGGGGCATGCACCCGGAGCAGTACTGGCTCTCCGGGCGCGCCCCGGCGGGCCGGTTCCTCACCGCGGGATTCCTCACCAACTTCAGCGGTGGCCGCGGCGGGGCCCGGGTCGGCGAGGAGTACGCCGTACCGGGCGCCTGGGCGGCCTTCCGCCGGGAGTTCTCCGCCGCGCCCCCGGCCGTCGTGGTCGACGACTCGCGGGGCGCCCCCTACGGCGCGGCGCACGTGCCCGGTCTGCGCCGCCTGCTCGACCGGGGCGGCTACGAGCGCGTCGCCACCGCCGACGGCGCGGTGCTGTACGCCCGGCCGCCCGGCCGGTAGTCAGGCACGCACCGACCGCGGCCCCGCGACGGCCGCGCCGTGGGCGGTCACCCGGCGCCGCAGCTCGCGGTCGGCCGTCACGACCAGGCACGGCAGTTCCGGCGGGCGGGCGGCGACGAGTTCGGCGATGAGGTCGTCACCGCTGCCGGGCGCCGCCTCGACCCGTACCCCCGGCACGGGTGCCACCCCCCGGGCCGCGCCCTCCACGACGAGCACGACGTCGAGCGGTGCCCGCCGGGCCCATTCCGGCACGTCCGCCCGCTCCGGGAGCCCGGTACCGGCCAGCCCGGCGAGGGCGTCGCGCAGGCGCTCCGTCGCCCCGTGCCGGTCCCGCCACCACCCGTCGGGGACGGACCCCACGGTGTTGGCGGCGTCGACCACGACCAGGGGCGCTGTCCCACCGTTCACCGGCCCACCCTGTCACAACCGGCCCCGGGCCGGGTGTCCTGCCCGGTGACCGGCCGACAGGGCAGGTGCATCGGGCGGAGGCCGTACCCGCCCACGGGGCGTGTTGGTACGCGGTGGTAGAAAGTCCCGGTGAAGCAGACGAAGTCCAAGCGCTGGCGGTCCTACGCCGGGACGGTGATCGTCCTGGGCGTGGTGTTCGGGGGTTCGGCCGTCCTCGGGGCGCATGTGCGCAGTGAGAAGCAGCACGAGGTCAAGGCACCGGCCGGTGCCTCGGGCGAGGAACAGCTGGCGGTGCCGGTCAAGCCGACGAAGCTGCCGGTGACGCTGACCGTGTACGAGGACCTGCGCAGCCCGGAGTCGAAGGCCTTCGCCGCCGAGTACGGGGACACCCTCGCGAAGCTGGTCGCCACCGGCCAGGTGGAGATCGACTACCGCCTGGTGACGCCGACCGACACCGCGGACGGTGGCACCGGCTCCCTGGCCGCCGCCAACGCGGCCGCGTGCGCCCAGGACGTGGGCCGGTTCCAGGAGTTCGTCGCGCAGGTGTGGGACGCCCAGCCCGCCGACGCCTCGGACGACCCGTTCACCAGTGACACCTTCCTGAAGGGCCTGGCCAAGAAGGCCGGGGACGTGGACGAGACGCACTTCGTCCCGTGCGTCCAGGGCGGGGACCACGACGGGTGGGTGCGGCGCTCCCAGGAGGAGTTCGCCGCGGCCGGGTTCACCTCCGCGCCGGTCGTGCAGGTGAACGGCGAGACCGTCACCGATCCTTCGGGCGGCGCGTCCGGGCTCACCCCCGAGGGGCTGACGCAGCTGGTCGACAAGGCCGTTGCCGAGGTCGTGAACAGCACCACCGCGACAGGCTGACCACACCGCCCGCTGTCATTACATCAGATTTATGTGGAAATCGGGTAATAAGGGCATGTGGCACTCGATCGCGAGGAGTGGTGGTGCGCATGTCCACACCGGTGTTCGACGAGGTCGGGCCGCAGCCGGGCTGCGTCTGTGAGGACTGCGCCCGGCGGCGGCTGATCCGGGCGGCGACCCGCGCCACGCCCCCGTGCGCGCCACCGGCCGCCGCTCCCGCCGCGCTGGTCCTCCTGGCCACGGCCGGCGCGGCCGTCATGGCGCCCGCCGCCGTGGCGGCCCCCGCGGAGGATGCCGGCCAGGCCGCTTCCACGGGCCTGACCGAACAGGCGCAGCCCGACCGCATCGGCGCCGTGGCCCCGCTCCGGCTGACCCGCGACCAGATCCTGGAGCGGGCCCAGCGCTGGATCGACGCCCGGGTCCCGTACGACATGCGCCGCCGCTGGCGGGACGGCTACCGGCAGGACTGCTCCGGATTCGTCTCCATGGCCTGGGGCCTGGGCAGCAGCCAATGGACCGGCACGCTGCCGCGCTTCGCGGAACGGATCGGCCGCGGTGATCTCGAACCCGGCGACATCCTGCTCTTCCACAACCCCCGCGACCCCGTCGACGGCTCCCACGTCACGATCTTCGGCGGCTGGGCGAACGCCGCGCACAACCGCTACGTGGCCTACGAGGAGACCCGGCCGCGCGCCCGGGTGCGCACGACCCCGTACGCCTACTGGGACCATTCCAAGCGCTACGTCCCCTACCGCTACAAGTACCTGAGCGACGGGGGCTACGACGACTTCTACGACGACCTGTACGGCGACCTCGACCTCGGCGACCTGGCCTCCGGCTACCCGGGGAGCGTGTCCTTCGGCCCCGGCGCCTCCAACGGCTACGTCACCCGGCTCGGCCGGATGCTGCGGCAGCGGGGCGCGGGCGCGTACTACCACGACGGTCCGGGACCCCGCTGGAGCGACGCCGACCGCGAGGCCACCCGCGCCTTCCAGCGCGCCCAGGGCTGGAAGGGCGACCAGGCCGACGGCTTCCCCGGCCCCCTGACGTGGCGTTACCTGACCCAGGGCGCCGGGGCCGACGTCGGCGGCGGCCGCCCGACGGCGCCCCCGGCCCGCCCGTCCAGCCTGACCCAGCCGGCCTACCCGGGCATCGGGGGCTTCCGGCCCGGCCAGTCGGGCCCGCACGTGCTCGCGCTGGGACGGCGGCTGGCCGCCAAGGGCTTCGGCCGGTTCTACGCGAAGGGGCCCGGCCCCCGCTGGGGCGAGGCCGACCGGCGCGCGGTGGAGGCCTTCCAGCGGTCCCAGGGCTGGTCCGGAAACCAGGCCGACGGCTATCCCGGCCCCGAGACATGGAGGCGGCTCTTCTCATGACGATCACCCCCCAGGGGAGCCCCGCCGGGTTCCCCGTGCCCGCTCAGTCCCCCACCAAGGGCGCGGTTCCCGGCCCGCCCGCCGTGACACCGCTGTCGGACATCACCGAACGCCCGGGACGCTGCCTGCCCGGCGGCGTCGCCGTGCTCACCATCCTGGCGGCGGCCTGCGGGACGGCCGCGCTCCTGCTGGGCCCCGCCGGGACGTCCCCCGCCGTCCGCGGCGGCGCCGTGGCCGTCCTCGCCGCGGTGACCGCCCTGACCGCGCTCGGCCTCGTCCGGGGCCGCCCCGGCTCCGTCTGGCTGCTCACCCGGCACGGCGCCTACCGCGGCACCGTCCGCCGCACCGGGCTGCTGTGGATCAGCCCGCTGCTCGTCCGCCGCCGCGTCGACACCAGCCTGCACCACTGGCGCAGCAGCCCGATCGAGGCCACCGACGCCGAGGGAACCCCGCTGCTGGTCACGGTCCTGATGGTGTGGCGGGTCCGCGACACCGCGCGGGCCGCCTTCACCGTCCACGATCACGTCCGCTACCTGCGCGCACTGGTGGAGGCCGCGGTCGCCCGCGGTGTGTCCCGGCTGCCCGCCGACGACTTCCGCGGCCCCGGCCCCACGCTCCGCGACACCGACCGCCTCACGGACGACCTCACCCGGATGCTCGTCCAGGACCTGAAGCCCGTCGGCATCGAGGTGTTCTCCGCTCAGCCCGTCCGCATCGAGTACGCCCCCGCCGTGGCCACCGCGCTGCGCCGCGCCCAACTGGCCGCCCTGGACGACCGGCACCGCCGCGCCGCCCTCGACGCCGCGCTGACGGCCGTCGGCGAGACGGTACGGGGCCTGACCGAGCGCGGCCTGGTCGACCTCGACGACTACGAACGCAAGGCCCTCGTAAGGGACCTGACGGTCGCCTACTGCACGGCCCACGTCCCCGAAGCCGCGGCGCAGACCGCCTGAGGCACACCGACGCGAAGGGGCCCCCGCCGTCCGGCGGGGGCCCCTTCCGCGTACGCAGCCGGCGTTACGCCGGGACGGAGGCCACACCCGGGGCCAGGAACGGCTTGCCGTTCACCCGCTCCGAGACGCCCTCACGGTCCAGGTACGGCGTGATGCCGCCCAGGTGGAAGGGCCAGCCGGCACCGGTGATCAGGCACAGGTCGATGTCCTGCGCCTCGGCGACGACGCCCTCCTCCAGCATGATCCCGATCTCCTGCGCGACGGCGTCCAGGACGCGGGCGCGCACCTGCTCCTGCGTCAGGACGCTGTCGCCCTGCACCAGGAGCGCGGCGACCTCGGGGTCCAGCTCCGGCTTGAAGCCGTTCTCCGCGGAGTAGACGTAGAAGCCGCGCTTGCCCGCCTTGACGACGGCCGCGAGGTTCGGGGAGACCGTGAAGCGGTCGGGGAAGGCGCGGTTGAGCGTCTCGGAGACGTGCAGACCGATCGCTGGGCCGACCAGCTCCAGCAGCACCAGCGGGGACATCGGCAGGCCGAGCGGCTCGATGGCCTTCTCCGCCGTCTCCACCGGGGTGCCCTCGTCGATGACGTTCTGGATCTCGCCCATGAAGCGGGTGAGGATGCGGTTGACGACGAACGCCGGGGCGTCCTTGGTCAGCACCGCGGTCTTCTTCAGCTTCTTCGCCACGGCGAACGCGGTGGCCAGCGACGCGTCGTCGGTCTGCTCGCCGCGCACGATCTCCAGCAGCGGCAGCACCGCGACCGGGTTGAAGAAGTGGAAGCCGACGACCCGCTCGGGGTGCTTCAGCTTCGAGGCCATCTCGGAGACCGAGAGGGAGGAGGTGTTGGTGGCCAGGATCGTCCCCGGCTTCACCACCGCCTCGACCTCGGCGAACACCTGCTGCTTGACGCCGATCTCCTCGAAGACCGCCTCGATGACGAAGTCCGCGTCGCCGAAGGCGGCGGCCTTGTCGAGGGAGCCGGACACCAGGCCCTTGAGGCGGTTCGCCTTGTCCTGGTTGACCCGGCCCTTGAGCAGCAGCTTGTCGATCTCGCCGTGGACGTAGCCGACGCCCTTGTCCACGCGCTCCTGGTCGATGTCGGTGAGGACCACCGGCACCTCCAGGCGGCGCGCGAAGAGCAGCGCCAGCTGCGAGGCCATCAGACCGGCGCCGACGACGCCCACCTTGGTGACCGGGCGGGCCAGGTTCTTGTCGGGGGCACCGGCCGGGCGCTTGCCGCGCTTCTGCACCAGGTTGAAGGCGTAGATGCCGGAGCGCAGCTCGCCGCCCATGATGAGGTCCGCGAGGGCCTCGTCCTCGGCGTCGAAACCGGCGGACAGGTCACCGTCCTTGGCGGCGGCGATGATGTCCAGCGCGCGGTACGCGGCCGGGGCGGCGCCGTGCACCTTGGAGTCGGCGAAGGCGCGGCCCTTGGCGACGGCCTCGTCCCACGCCGCGCCGCGGTCCACCTCGGGGCGGACGATCTGGATCTCGCCCTTGAGGACGGCGGCCGTCCAGGACAGCGACTGCTCCAGGAAGTCCGCGCCGTCGAACAGCGCGTCGGCGATGCCCAGGTCGTAGACCTGACCGCCCTTCAGCTGCTTGTTCTGGTTGAGCGAGTTCTCGATGATGACGCTCACCGCGCGCTCGGCGCCGATGAGGTTCGGCAGCAGCGCGCAGCCGCCCCAGCCCGGGACCAGGCCCAGGAAGACCTCGGGGAGGGAGAACGCCGGGATGGCCGAGGAGACGGTGCGGTAGCCGCAGTGCAGGCCGACCTCGACGCCGCCGCCCATGGCCGCGCCGTTGTAGTACGCGAAGGTCGGGACCGCGAGGGACTGCAGACGGCGGAAGACGTCGTGGCCGCCCTTGCCGATCGCCAGCGCGTCCTCACGCCGCTTCAGCAGCTCGACGCCCTTGAGGTCGGCGCCGACCGCGAAGATGAACGGCTTGCCGGTGATGCCCACACCGACGATCCCGCCGTCCGCGGCCTCCTTCTCGACCTGGTCGAGGGCGGCGCTCAGGTTCGCCAGCGACTGCGGTCCGAAGGTGGTCGGCTTGGTGTGGTCCAGGCCGTTGTCCAAGGTGATGAGCGCGAAACGCCCGGCGCCCTGGGGGAGGTCGAGGTGGCGCACCTGCGCCTGCGTCACGACCTCGTCCGGGAACAGCTCGGCCGCTCCCTTGAGGAGCTCGGCGGTGGTGGTCACTTGCTGCCTCCGTCGAAGTGCGGGTTCTCCCAGATCACGGTGCCGCCCATGCCGAAGCCGACGCACATGGTGGTCAGGCCGTAGCGGACGTGCGGCTGCTCCTCGAACTGGCGGGCCAGCTGCGTCATCAGACGGACGCCGGAGGAAGCGAGCGGGTGGCCGAACGCGATGGCGCCGCCGTACTGGTTGACGCGTGCGTCGTCGTCGGCGATGCCGTAGTGGTCGAGGAACGACAGCACCTGCACGGCGAACGCCTCGTTGACCTCGAACAGGCCGATGTCGGAGATCGAAAGGCCCGCCTTGGCGAGTGCCTTCTCCGTCGCCGGGACCGGGCCGATGCCCATCACCTCGGGCTCGACGCCCACGAAGGCGTAGGAGACCAGACGCATCTTCACCGGGAGCTGCAGCTCCCGGGCGACGTCCTCGGCGGCGATCAGGGAGGCGGTGGCACCGTCGTTCAGACCCGCCGAGTTGCCCGCCGTCACGTTGCCGTGGGCGCGGAACGGGGTCTTCAGGCCCGCCAGGTTCTCCAGCGTGGTGCCCGGGCGCATCGGCTCGTCCGTCGTCGCCAGGCCCCAGCCGGTCTCGCCGCCCTCGGGGGAGGTGCGGCGCACCGAGATCGGCACCAGGTCCTGCTGGATCTTGCCGTTCGCGTACGCCTTCGCCGCCTTCTCCTGGCTGCGCACCGCGTACTCGTCGGCGCGCTGCCTGGTCAGGTGCGGGAAGCGGTCGTGCAGGTTCTCCGCCGTCATGCCCATGAACAGGGCGGAGTCGTCGACCAGCTTCTCCGACACGAAGCGCGGGTTGGGGTCCACGCCCTCGCCCATCGGGTGCCGGCCCATGTGTTCCACGCCGCCCGCGACCGCCACGTCGTACGCCCCGAAGGCGACGCCGCCGGCGACGCTGGTGACCGCGGTCATCGCGCCCGCGCACATGCGGTCGATGGAGAACCCGGGCACCGACTTGGGCAGCCCCGCCAGGATCGCGGCCGTACGGCCCAGGGTCAGGCCCTGGTCGCCGATCTGGGTGGTCGCGGCGATGGCGACCTCGTCGATGAGCTCCGGGGAGAGCGCGGGGTTGCGCCGCAGCAGCTCCCGGATGGACTTGATGACCAGGTCGTCGGCACGGGTCTCGTGGTAGATGCCCTTCGGGCCCGCCTTGCCGAACGGGGTGCGGACGCCGTCGACGAAGACGACGTCCCTAGCGGTACGAGGCACGTTGGCTCTCCTCAAGATGCGGGTTCGCTTGCCGCGGGCAGAAGACGGCGGCTCCGCCGTACATGCTACTCGTGGGTAACCGATGTGCACAGTGCGGGTGTGCGGGGTCACACGTTCGGTCTCCCCCCGGGGTTCCCGCGCGCGGGAACCCCGGGGGGAGACCGAACGTGTGACCCCGCACACCCGCACTGTGCACATCGGTTACCCACGAGTAGCA
>NZ_JARAVK010000082.1:0-36476 GCF_033792765.1 Streptomyces sp. PA03-6a
GGCCTCGCCGTCCGACCCTCCCGTACCGCAGCCGGCGACCACGACCGCCGTCAAGGTCGCGGAGAGCGGGAGCGCCAGTCGCTGGACTCGATTCCTCACGAGACTTCCCTCACAGCTTCGTCGTACGGGGCCGGCCCCGGCCGGGCGGACCGGGGGGAATTCCCGGGTCCGCCCAGCGGGTGGCTCATCCTGTCACACCGCGACCAATCTCCCAGAACTGGGCGGTCGAGGAGGAATTGAGGAACCATTCGGTTCCGGTGATGCCGTCGCGGCTGGCGACGTACTGCTTGTCCTGGTACAGCGGGATCATCGGGAGGTCCTGCGCCAGGATGTTCTGGATCTGCGAGAAGTCCTTGTCCGTCTTGCTGCGGTCCGCGGACTGGCGGGTGGCCGGCAGGAGCGAGTTCTTGATGTTCCCGGCCCCGTAGTTGAGGTCGAGGAAACCTTCCGCGAAGAACGGCGCGATGTAGGTGTCGGCGTCCGGGAAGTCGGGGAGCCAGCTGAGCGAGTACGCGGCCCACTTGCCCTTGACGGCGCCCGGCAGGAAGGTCTTCCAGGGGCTGCCCTTGAGGGTCACGTCGAACAGGCCGGTGGCGTCGAGCTGCTTCTTCACGTTCTCGGCCTCCTCCTTGTTCGGGGTGGCCGGGCGGTCCGTCGGGTAGGAGTAGGTGATCTTGACCGGGGTGCTGATGCCCGCGGAGGACAGCACCTCGGCGGCCTTGTTCCGGTTGGGCTCGCCGTACACGTTGAAGTACGAGTTGGTGTGGCCGGTGATGCCGGTCGGGACGGCGCCGAACAGCGGGGAGGCGGTGCGGCCGGTCACGTCGCGGGTGAGGGTGTCACGGTCGATGACGCGCGCGATGGCCTCACGGACGGCCTCGGGCTTCACGGACGGGTCGTCGACGTTGAAGAACATGTAGCGGACCGAACCACCCGGGGTCTCGGTCAGCTTGACGTTCTCGACCGTGCCCTGCTCGACCGCGTTGATCTGGTCCGGCGTGAGGGTGCGGTTCACCACGTCGACTTCGCCGTCGGTGAGCGCCTTCATCATCTCCTTCGCGGAGGCGAAGAAGCGGACCTCGATCTTGTCGTTGCTGCGGTTGCTGACCAGGCCCTTGTAGTTCGGGTTCGCGCTGAGGACGGCCTTGCCGTCCTCCCACGAGTCGAGCTTGTAGGGGCCGGAGCCCTCCATCTTCAGGCCGTTGAGCGGCTGGGTGGCGCTGTAGACCTCGCTGTCGACGATGGCCGCGGCCGGGGTCGCCAGCCGGTACGGGAACGTCGCGTCGGAGGCCTTGAGGTGGAAGACGACGGTCTTCGGGTCCTGGGCCTCGACGCTGTCGATGTTCGCGAGGAGGCTGGAGGGGCCGAAGTCGCTCTTGATCTTCAGCACACGGTCGACGGAGAACTTGACGTCCTCCGAGGTGAGGTCGTGGCCGTTGGCGAACTTCAGGCCGTCCCGCAGCGTGCAGCGGTACACCTCAGACTTGGTGTCGGTGAAGCCGCAGGACTTGGCGGCGTCCGGCTCGGGGGTGGTGGAGCTGCGCGAGTAACCGAGCAGCATCTGGAAGGTGTTGTTGAAGAAGCTGTACGTGCCACCGTCGTACGAGGTGGCCGGGTCCACGGGAGAGGGCAGCTCGTCGGACACTTCGATGTGGTCCGTCGTGCCGATGACGACCGCGTCACCGCCACCGCCACCGCCGGTCGAGTCACCGCACCCGGCGAGTACGGGCGCGGCGAGGCCCAGCAGGGCCGGCAGCACCAGTAGCTTGCGATTCATCCTCGTTGTTCTCCCTCTTCCGGCCCTCGGCCGTGCAGTGTTGAGCGGGGCGACGATACCCGTAATTGCTGGGGACCGGCATTCCGGTGGACCGCCCCCGAACACGGAGAAGTTGAGCCCGCGTCACGGGCGGATAACAAGGAGCGCCGTACCGATATCCGGACAGCGGAACGAACAACCCGCCGCTCCGCAATCCGGACACAACCACCCCGACCGCACCGCGTTTTGACGGACCGAAGCACGTCCGGCGCGCGCTGTCGACAGCCGTCGACGTGAAAAGTATCACGTCCCGGCGTACTGGCCGGTAAACAATTCGGCGCTCCGAATCGTCACGGAAAATAGCCGGACAAACGCCCAGAGTTTCCACTCAATTCACGGCGACGCTCAGTGAACGGACGTAATCAGAGAGCGCAGAAAAGGCACGTCGACCCGTTCCAGGGAGGTCACCACGGTCCGCCCGGGGGCAGGTGCGATGGCGGCGATCGACGGGACGGCCACGACCTGGCAGCCGGCGGCCTCGGCGGCCTCGACCCCGGTGGGGGTGTCCTCGACGACCACGCACCGCGCCGGGTCCGCGCCCAGCCGTGCCGCGGCCGTCAGGTACGGGTCGGGGTGCGGCTTGGTCCGCTCGATCTCGTCCCCGGCGAGGGAGAAGGCGAAGTGGTGGGAGCCGAGGGAGAGCATGACGGCGTCGATGATGCGCCGGTGGGAGGCGGAGACCAGGGCGGCGGGCACCCCGTGCGCAGCCAGTTCGGTGAGCAGGCGCTGGGCACCCGGCATCAGCGGCACTCCGCGGCCGATGAGCTCGACGAAACGCAGGTTGATCAGCGCGGACAGCTCGGCGAGCGTGGCGTCCGTCCCGGTGACCGAGATGAGGTGTCCGAGGCTGCGGGTCATGGGACCGCCGACGACGACCTCACGGTGGGTGTCGTCGAGCACGTGGCCGAGCTCCGCGAAGACCTCGACCTCCGCGTTCCACCAGAAACCCTCGGTGTCGACCAGCGTGCCGTCCATGTCCAGGAGCACGGCCTGCAGGCCTGCCTCCCGGGCCGGCCGGATCTCGGTGGCGGGAATACCGCTCGTCATGCGCCCCACTCCTCTGCGTTCAGGGGGCACAAAGGCCGGTCGCCTCGCGCCCGGGTGGTGGGGGCGTGCGACCGGCCAGGTGCCGTATCGGACCGTCCAGTGTACGACGTACGTCCGACTACCGCGCGTTGAAGTACTTGGCCTCCGGGTGATGGATGACGATCGCATCGGTGGACTGCTCCGGATGGAGCTGGAACTCCTCCGACAGCCGGACCCCGATCCGCTCGGGCTCCAGCAGCTCCGCGATCTTGGCCCGGTCCTCCAGGTCGGGGCAGGCGCCGTAGCCCAGTGAGAAGCGGGCGCCCCGGTACTTCAGGGCGAACATGTCCTCCATCGCGGCCGGGTCCTCCGCGGCGAAGCCGAGCTCGGCGCGGACCCGGGCGTGCCAGTACTCGGCCAGGGCCTCGGCGAGCTGGACGGACAGGCCGTGCAGCTCGAGGTAGTCGCGGTAGGCGTCGGCGGCGAACAGCTCGTTGGCCGCCTCGGAGATCCGGTTGCCGACGGTGACGACCTGCAGGCCGACCACGTCGGTCTCGCCGGACTCCTCGGGACGGAAGAAGTCGGCCAGGCACAGCCGGCGGCCGCGGCGCTGGCGCGGGAAGGTGAACCGGGTCCGCTCGGTGCCGTCCTCGTGGAGGATGATCAGGTCGTCGCCCTTGGACACGCAGGGGAAGTAGCCCTGGACGACGGCGGCCTCGAGCAGCCCCTCGCTCTGCAGGCGGTCCAGCAGCCCGCGCAGCCGCGGACGGCCCTCGGTCTCCACCAGCTCCTCGTAGCTGGGGCCGCCGGTGCGGGACTGCTTGAGCCCCCACTGGCCCTTGAACAGGGCGCCCTCGTCCAGCCAGGACGCGTAGTCCTTGAGCGGGATGCCCTTGACGACGCGGGAGCCCCAGAACGGCGGGGTGGGCACCGGGTTGTCGACGGCGACGTCGGAGCGGATCTGGCCCCGGTTCTCCTCGGGCTCGGGCACGACGCCCGCGCGGGCGGCCACCCGGCGCTGCTTCAGCTCGGGGAGGGTGGCGCCGGGCACGCCGCGCTTGACGGCGATGAGGGCGTCCATCAGGCGCAGTCCCTCGAAGGCGTCGCGGGCGTAGCGGACCTCGCCCTGGTAGAGCTCGTGGAGGTCCTGCTCGACGTAGGCCCGGGTGAGGGCGGCGCCGCCGAGGATGACCGGGTAGGTGGCGGCGAGGCCGCGCTGGTTCAGCTCCTCCAGGTTCTCCTTCATGATCACCGTGGACTTCACCAGCAGGCCGGACATGCCGATGACGTCGGCGGAGTGCTCGTGCGCGGCGTCGAGGATCGCCGAGACGGGCTGCTTGATGCCGAGGTTGACGACGTTGTAGCCGTTGTTGGACAGGATGATGTCCACCAGGTTCTTGCCGATGTCGTGGACGTCGCCGCGGACGGTGGCCAGCACGATGGTGCCCTTGCCGGAGGCGTCGGACTTCTCCATGTGCGGTTCGAGGTGGGCGACGGCGGTCTTCATCACCTCGGCCGACTGCAGGACGAACGGCAGCTGCATCTGGCCGGAGCCGAAGAGCTCGCCGACGACCTTCATGCCCTCCAGGAGGGTGTCGTTGACGATCTCGAGGGCGGGACGCGAGGTCAGGGCCTCGTCCAGGTCGGCCTCCAGGCCGTTCTTCTCGCCGTCGATGATGCGCCGCTGCAGGCGCTCCTCCAGCGGCAGCGCGGCCAGTTCCTCGGCCCGGCCGGCCTTGACGGACTTGGTGTCGACGCCCTCGAAGAGCTCCAGGAAGCGCTGCAGCGGGTCGTAGCCCTCGCGGCGCCGGTCGTACACCAGGTCCAGGGCGACCTCGCGCTGCTCCTCGGGGATGCGGGCGATCGGCGAGATCTTGGAGGCGTGCACGATCGCCGAGTCCAGGCCGGCCTCGACGCACTCGTGGAGGAAGACCGAGTTGAGCACCATGCGGGCGGCCGGGTTGAGGCCGAAGGAGATGTTGGACAGCCCGAGCGTGGTCTGCACCTGGGGGTGGCGGCGCTTGAGTTCCCGGATCGCCTCGATGGTGGCGATGCCGTCCTTGCGGGACTCCTCCTGGCCGGTGGCGATGGTGAAGGTCAGGCAGTCGACGATGATGTCGCCCTCGTCGATGCCCCAGTTGCCGGTCAGGTCCGCGATGAGCCGCTCGGCGACGGCAACCTTGCTCTCGGGGGTACGGGCCTGGCCCTCCTCGTCGATGGTGAGGGCGATCAGGGCGGCGCCGTGTTCCGCGGCGAGGCGGGTGGTGCGGGCGAAGCGGGAGTCGGGGCCGTCGCCGTCCTCGTAGTTGACGGAGTTGATCACGGCGCGGCCGCCGAGCTTCTCCAGGCCCGCGCGGAGCACCTCGGGCTCGGTGGAGTCCAGCACGATCGGCAGGGTGGAGGCGGTGGCCAGGCGTCCGGCGATCTCGTTCATGTCGGCGACGCCGTCGCGGCCGACGTAGTCGACGCACAGGTCGAGCAGGTGGGCGCCCTCGCGGATCTGCTCGCGGGCCATCTCCACGCAGTCGTCCCAGCGGCCGTCCAGCATGGCCTCGCGGAACTTCTTGGAGCCGTTGGCGTTGGTGCGCTCGCCGATGGCCAGGTACGAGGTGTCCTGGCGGAAGGGGACGGTCTGGTAGAGCGAGGAGGCGCCCGGCTCGGGGCGCGGCGCGCGCGGGGTGATCTCGTGGCCGCGGACGCGTTCGACGACCTGGCGCAGGTGCTCGGGGGTGGTGCCGCAGCAGCCGCCGACCAGGGAGAGCCCGTACTCGCGGACGAAGGCCTCCTGGGCGTCGGCCAGGCCCTCGGGGTCGAGCGGGAAGTGGGCGCCGTCCTTGCCGAGGATGGGCAGTCCCGCGTTCGGCATGCAGGACAGCCCGATGCGGGCGTGGCGGGCGAGGTAGCGCAGGTGCTCGCTCATCTCGGCGGGGCCGGTGGAGCAGTTCAGGCCGATGGTGTCGATTCCGAGCGGCTCCAGCGCAGTCAGCGCGGCGCCGATCTCGGAGCCCAGCAGCATCGTGCCGGTGGTCTCGACGGCGACCTGGACGAAGAGCGGCAGGTCGAGTCCGGCCTCGGAGAGCGCCTGCTTGGTGCCGAGCACGGCGGCCTTGATCTGCAGCAGGTCCTGGCAGGTCTCGACGAGCAGGGCGTCGGCGCCGCCGGAAACGAGGCCGGCGGCGTTGTGCCGGAAGCCGTCCTTGAGGACGGCGTAGTCGATGTGCCCGAGCGTGGGCAGCTTGGTGCCGGGCCCGATGGAGCCGATGACCCAGCGCTGCCGGCCGTCCGCGGCGGTGAACTCGTCGGCGACCTCACGGGCGATCCGGGCGCCGGCCTCGGACAGCTCGAAGATCCGGTCGGCGATGTCGTACTCGCCGAGGGCGGAGAAGTTGGCGCCGAAGGTGTTGGTCTCCACGCAGTCCACGCCGACGGCGAAGTACTCGCGGTGGACGGAGGCGACGATGTCGGGGCGGGAGACGTTGAGGACCTCGTTGCAGCCCTCGTGCCCCTGGAAGTCGTCGAGGGTGGGATTCTGCGCCTGGAGCATCGTGCCCATCGCCCCGTCTGCGACGACCACCCGGGTCGCCAGGGCCTCTCGCAGTGCTGCGCCTCGGGCACCGCTGTTGGACGGAAGGGACGGCTGGGCCATGGGTGTGCTCCCTGGAGTGCGACGGCTGTCGGCTTGGTGTGCGCCGGTGCTGCTGGTACACACCAGGCCAGCCTAGCCAAGACCCCGGATTCCGCCGCGGGGCATTCCGAGGGGCGGACGGCGGTGCCACACTCTTCTCTGGGATGATGACGGTCGGCATCGTCTGACAGCGTTCAGCATTGTCGAACCTGCCATCTCGGCGTTTGGTCGTTCCTTACGGAGGGGTTGTTCATGCCAGGTCCCATCCAGTCGCTCGCCAGGGCGGCCGCGATCCTGCGCCTGCTGGCCGGCGGCGAGCGCAGGCTCGGCCTGTCGGACGTGGCCTCCTCCCTGGGCCTGGCGAAGGGCACGGCGCACGGCATCCTGCGCACGCTGCAGCAGGAGGGCTTCGTCGAGCAGGACCCGGTCTCGGGCCGTTACCAGCTGGGGGCCGAGCTGCTGCGGCTGGGCAACAGCTACCTGGACGTGCACGAGCTGCGGGCCCGCGCCCTGGTGTGGACCGACGACCTGGCCCGCTCCAGCGGCGAGGCGGTCTACCTGGGCGTGCTGCACCAGCAGGGGGTGCTCATCGTCCACCACGTCTTCCGCCCGGACGACAGCCGTCAGGTGCTGGAGGTCGGGGCGATGCACCCGCTCCACAGCAGCGCGCTGGGCAAGGTGCTCTCGGCCTACGACCCGGTGGCGCACGGCGAGGCGGTCGAGCTGAAGCGGGAGCAGCTGACCGCGCGCACGATCACCGGGGACGCGGACTTCGAGGGTGTGCTGGACCTCACCCGCGCCCGGGGCTGGGGCTCGGACCTGGAGGAGACCTGGGACGGGGTGGCGTCCATCGCCGCCCCCATCCACGACCGGCACCGCATGCCCGTGGGCGCGGTGGCCGTCACCGGGGCGGTCGAACGGGTCTGCGCGGACGGCGAGATCCGGCCGCAGCTGGTCGCGGCGGTGCGGGACTGCGCCAGGGCGGTCTCCCGTGACCTGGGCGCCGGCCGCTTCTGACGCCGGCCGGGACCCGACTCGGAGACCTTTCCGCAACCTGACGAACCCTTGACGCGCGTGGTTGCGCAGGAGAACACTCTCGTTCGACGGTCGACATTGTCGAACACCAGCCGACGGAGTCGGTAAGGTGGACGTAACCGTGGGACCGCCGAGGGCCTGGTGACAGGCCCACGAACTCCGGAACGGGACCGGAGTTCGCCTTCCCCTGGACGAAGGACAAAGGAGTCGCATGTCCAGCGAGCACATCTTCATCGGCGAGACCATCGGTACCGCTGTTCTGATCCTCCTCGGCGGCGGCGTCTGCGCGGCCGTCACCCTCAAGAGCTCCAAGGCCCGCAACGCCGGCTGGGTGGCCATCACCTTCGGTTGGGGTTTCGCGGTCCTGGCCGGCGCCTACATCTCCGGTTCCCTCTCCGGCGCCCATCTGAACCCGGCCGTCACGATCGGCCTCGCGGTCGACAGTGGCGAGTGGAGCAAGGTCCCGGTCTACCTGGCCGGCCAGATGCTCGGCGCGATGATCGGCGCGACCCTGGTGTGGATCACCTACTACGGCCAGTTCCAGGCCCACCTGACGGACGCCGAGATCACCGGCGGTCCGGGGGCGCAGGCCACCGCGGCGGCCGAGAAGCAGACCACGGGCCCCGGCCCGGTGCTGGGCATATTCTCCACCGGCCCCGAGATCCGCAACGTCGCGCAGAACCTCGCCACGGAGATCATCGGCACCTTCGTCCTGGTGCTGTTCATCCTGACCCTCGGCCTCACCAAGGGCCTCGCGGTCTCCGGTACCGGCACCCTGATGGTCGCACTGGTCGTCGTCGGCATCGGCCTCTCGCTCGGCGGGCCGACCGGGTACGCCATCAACCCCGCACGCGACCTCGGTCCGCGCATCGTGCACGCACTGCTGCCGCTGCCCAACAAGGGTGGCTCCGACTGGCGCTACGCCTGGATACCCGTCGTCGGCCCGATCGTGGGTTCGGTCCTCGCGGCCGGCCTCTACAAGATCGCATTCTGAGAAGCAGCCCCCGACATCCCAAGGACCTGAGGAGCACACCGTGACCGACGCCCACACCACAGGCCCGTTCATCGCGGCCATCGACCAGGGCACCACGTCATCGCGCTGCATCATCTTCGACAAGGACGGCCGGATCGTCTCGGTCGGGCAGAAGGAGCACGAGCAGATCTTCCCCAAGCCGGGGTGGGTCGAGCACGACGCCGCCGAGATCTGGAGGAACGTCCAGGAGGTCGTCGAGGAGGCCGTCAGCAAGGCCGGCATCACCTCCGCCGACGTCAAGGCGATCGGCATCACCAACCAGCGCGAGACCACCGTCCTGTGGGACAAGAACACCGGCGAGCCGGTGCACAACGCCCTGGTCTGGCAGGACACCCGTACCGACGCCCTGTGCAAGGAGCTCGGCCGCAACGTCGGCCAGGACCGCTTCCGCCGCGAGACCGGCCTGCCGCTGGCCTCGTACTTCGCCGGCCCGAAGATCCGCTGGCTGCTCGACAACGTCGAGGGCCTGCGCGAGCGCGCCGAGGCCGGCGAGATCCTCTTCGGCACCATGGACAGCTGGGTGATCTGGAACCTCACCGGCGGGGTCAACGGCGGACACCACGTCACCGACGTGACCAACGCCTCCCGCACGCTGCTGATGAACCTGCACACCCTCGACTGGGACCACAAGATCCTGGAGTCGATCGGCGTGCCCGCCGCGGTGCTGCCGGAGATCCGCTCCTCCGCCGAGGTGTACGGCACGGCCGCATCCGGCGCCCTGGCCGGCGTGCCGGTCGCGTCCGCGCTCGGCGACCAGCAGGCGGCCCTGTTCGGCCAGACCTGCTACTCCGAGGGCGAGGCCAAGTCCACCTACGGCACCGGCACCTTCCTGCTGATGAACACCGGCGAGAAGCCGATCAACAGCTACAACGGCCTGATCACCACCGTCGGCTACCGCATCGGCGACCAGAAGCCGGTGTACGCCCTGGAGGGCTCGATCGCGGTCACCGGCTCGCTGGTGCAGTGGATGCGCGACCAGATGGGCCTGATCAAGACCGCGGCCGAGATCGAGACCCTGGCCCTGTCGGTCGAGGACAACGGCGGCGCTTACTTCGTGCCCGCCTTCTCCGGTCTGTTCGCCCCGTACTGGCGCTCCGACGCCCGCGGTGTGATCGCCGGCCTCACCCGGTACGTCACCAAGGCCCACATCGCCCGCGCCGTGCTGGAGGCGACCGCCTGGCAGACCAGGGAGATCGTCGACGCCATGACCAAGGACTCGGGCGTGGAGCTCACCGCGCTCAAGGTCGACGGCGGCATGACCGCCAACAACCTGCTGATGCAGACCCTCGCCGACTTCCTGGACGCGCCCGTCGTGCGTCCGCTGGTCGCCGAGACCACCTGCCTGGGCGCGGCCTACGCCGCCGGTCTGGCCGTGGGCTTCTGGTCGGACACCGACGAACTGCGCGCCAACTGGCGCCGGGCCGCCGAATGGACCCCCCGCATGGACGCCGACGTCCGCGACCGCGAGTACAAGGACTGGCTCAAGGCCGTCGAGCGGACCATGGGCTGGATCGAAGAGGAGAAGTGAACCGATCATGACCACCCTGCAGCGCGTCCCGGCCCTCGGGACGCGTCCGACCGCCGGCCGTAACCCGGGCCGCGCCGAGACCCGGGAACTGCTGAGCCGCGCCACCTACGACCTGCTGGTCATCGGCGGCGGCATCCTGGGCACCTCCGTGGCCTGGCACGCCGCGCAGTCGGGGCTGCGGGTCGCGATGGTGGACGCCGGCGACTTCGCCGGCGCCACCAGCTCCGCCTCCTCCAAGCTCGTCCACGGCGGTCTGCGCTACCTGCAGACCGGCGCGGTCAAGCTGGTGGCGGAGAACCACATGGAACGGCGGGTCCTGGCCAGGGACGTGGCTCCGCACCTGGTCAACCCGCTCACCTTCCACCTGCCGGTCTACCGGGGCGGCCCGGTCGGCGCCGCCAAGCTCGGGGCGGGGGTCTTCGCCTACTCGGCGCTGTCCGCCTTCGGCGACGGGGTCGGCCGGATCATCTCCCCGGCCAGGGCGGCGGCCGCCAACCCCGCCCTGCGCACGGAGAACCTCAAGGCCGTCGCGGTCTACTACGACCACCAGATGAACGACTCGCGGATGGCGGTCATGACGGTGCGCGCCGCCGTCGAGGCGGGCGCCGTCGTCCTCAACCACGCCGAGGTCACCGGTCTGCGCTTCACCCACGGCCGGGTCACCGGCGCCGACCTGAAGGACCGCCTGGACGGCAGCGAGTTCGGCGTCGACGCGCGGCTGGTGCTCAACGCGACCGGCCCGTGGGTCGACCACCTGCGGCGGATGGAGGACAAGGGCGCCGCCCCCAGCATCCGGCTGTCCAAGGGCGCCCACATCGTCCTGAAGCGCAAGGCCCCGTGGCGGGCCGCCATGGCCACCCCCATCGACAAGTACCGCATCACGTTCGCCCTGCCGTGGGAGGACCAGCTGCTGCTGGGCACCACCGACGAGGAGTACACCGGCGACCCGGCCGACGTGCGGGCCACCGAGGCCGACATCACGCAGATCCTGGACGAGGCCGGCCACTCGGTGCGCGACGAGCACCTGTCCCGCGACCTGATCACCTACGCCTTCGCGGGCCTGCGGGTGCTGCCCGGCGGCCCCGGCGGCGTGGAGAAGGCCAAGCGCGAGACCGTCGTCACCGAGGGCAGCGGCGGCATGCTGTCGGTGGCGGGCGGCAAGTGGACGACGTACCGGCACATCGGCCGCACTGTGATGGCCAAGCTCGCCAAGCTGCCCGGCGGTCCGCTGAACGAGGACATGGAGCCGCTGGACCACCTGCCCAGGCGGGTCCCGCTGCCGGGTGTCGCCAACCCCAACGCGGTCGCCCACCGGCTGCTGGTCGACCGGGAGCCGGGGCGGCGCCTGGACCCGCTGACGGCACGCCACCTCGCCACCCACTACGGCGCGCTGTCCTTCGACATCGCCCGGCTGGTCAACGAGGACCCGGCGCTCGGGGAGCGGATCCACCCCGACGGCCCGGAGATCTGGGCCCAGGTCGTGTACGCCCGCGACCACGAGTGGGCGCAGACGGCGGACGACGTGCTGCGTCGCCGCACCACCGTGACGGTGCGCGGCCTGGACACCGCGGACGTCCGGGAGCGGGTCGAGTCGCTGCTGGCCGGCCGGCGCGACTGACACCCCCGACCCGTGGGCCCGGGCGCCCCGGGGTGAGCGGCAGGACCTCCCCGCTCACCCCGGACGCCCGGGCCGCCGCGTCTCCACCGGCGCGTAGGCGGCCGCGAGGTCCTGGGCGTCGGCGTACGAGGGCAGTCCCGCCGGGAGCGGTGTGCCGCGCTCGGCGTGCCCGGCGGTCTCCACGGCGGCGTGGAGCGCGGCGCGGAAGAGCAGCGAGCCGGTGCTGACCCGGCTCACCCCGAGTGCGGCAAGGCGCGGCAGTCCGGGGCCGCCCGGCGGGAGCAGGACGTTGAGCGGGGCACCGAGGTCGGCCGCGAGCGCGGTGATGACGCTCTCGTCCGCCAGGCCGGGCACGAAGATCCCGTCGGCGCCGGCGGCGAGGTAGGCGGTGGCACGGCGGCGGGTCGCGTCCTGCGGATCCTCCCCCGCGGTGCCCAGCCAGTAGGTGTCGATGCGGGCGTTGACGAAGAGCCCGGGGGCGGTGCGTTTGACCGCGGCGATGAGCTCGCACTGCGCGGCGGGGTCGGTCAGGCCCGCTCCGCCGGGGCGGCCGTCCTCGATGTTGACGCCCGCGACGCCCAGCCGTTCGAGGCCGGCGGCGAGTTCGGCGACGTCCTCGGGCGTGGAGCCGAAGCCCCCCTCGATGTCGACGCTGACCAGGACGGGCAGCCGGACGAGGTCGCGGGCGAGCCACAGGGTCGTCTCGCGGGTGGCGCCGGCCGCGTCCGGCAGTCCCGCCGCGGCGGCGACGCCCAGGCTGGTGGTGCCGATCGCGGGGAAGCCGCGGGCGGCGAGTGCGGCCGCGGAGGCGCGGTCCCAGGCATTGGGCAGGAAGAGCGGGCGCCCGGCCCGGTGGAGGGCGCGGAAGGCCTCGAAGCGGTTCATGGGGTGGGTGCCTCCAGGGCGTCGGGCGCGATGCCCAGGTGGGTATGGAGGGCCATGCGGCCCCGCGCGGTGAGCTTGACGGCGCGGCCGCTGCCGATGCGCACGCACCAGCCGGACGCGAGGGCGTGCCCGCACAGTGCGGCCCCGGCGACACCCGCCAGGTGCGGGCGGCGCTCCGTCCAGTCCAGGCAGGGCCTGGCGAGCGGACGGCGGCCGGTGCGTGCGGCGGCCAGGTCGACGCCGAGCCCGGTGAACCACTCCACGCCCTCGTCGGTGAGGGCGAAGCCGGTGCTCTGCCGGAGCAGTCCGCGGTCGGTCATGGCGTCCGTGACGAGGATGCCCAGGCGTCCCGCGAGGTGGTCGTAGCAGGTCCGGGCGCGGGCCATGGCGCTCCCGGCGCCCGCCTGCCCGAGGGTGCGGGGCGCGGCGGGCGGCGGCCCGGCGTGCGCGGCGAGGTCCTCGACGAGCTGCGCGGTACGGGCGTCGGCGAGGCGTACGTAGCGGTGGCGGCCCTGGCGCTCCTCGGTGAGCAGCCCGCCCGCGACGAGCCGGCCGAGGTGCTCGCTGGCGGTCGAGGGCGCCACTCCGGCGTGGCGGGCCAGCTCCCCCGCGGTCCAGGCCCGGCCGTCGAGCAGCGCCAGGCACATCGCGGCCCGCGTCTCGTCGGCGAGCAGTGCCGCGAGGGCGGCGAGGGCACTTCCCGCGTGGTCGTTTCGCACCATGTCCCCAGCATGGCCCCCGGACGTTTCGGCGCACGCCGAAGCGTCCCGGCCGGCCGCCGCCGCCCGCGGCTTGACAGGACGTCAGTCCAGACCCCACCCTTTCACCACTTGCTTAGTGAAAGGGTGTTTCGCGCATGGTCGAGTTCCGCATCGACCGCCGCAGCGGTGTCGCCACGTACCTCCAGATCGTCCAGCAGACCAAACAGGCCCTGCGGCTGGGCCTGCTGGAGCCCGGCGACCGGCTGCCGACGGCCCGCGAGGTCGTCGAGGCGACCGCCGTCAACCCCAACACCGTGCTCAAGGCCTACCGCGAACTGGAGCGCGAGGGCCTGGTGGAGGCGCGCCGGGGCCAGGGCACCTTCGTCCAGAAGTCGCTGGGCGCCGGCCCGGCCGACTCGCCGCTCGCGGGCGAACTGACCGACTGGATGCGCCGCGCGCGTACCGCCGGGCTCGACCGCGAGGACGCCGCGGCGCTGTTCCACTCCGTGCTCGACCAGGAGTTCTCCGAGGGGGAGAGATGAATCAGGAAGCGGCCGCCGTCGAGGCGGCCGGGCTCGGTCTGCGGTACGCGTGGGGACGGGACCCCGTGCTGCGGGACTGTTCCTTCCGGCTGCCGGCCGGCCGGATCTGCGCGCTCGTCGGGCCCAACGGCGCGGGCAAGTCGACACTGCTCGCGCTGGCCGCGGGACTGCTGCGGCCCACCGAGGGGGAGCTGCGCGTGTGGGGTACGACCCCCGGCGCGGCCCGCACGCGGCTCGCCTACGTCGCCCAGGACAAGCCGCTCCACCCGCAGCTCACCGTGGCGGCGACGCTGCGGCTCGGCGCCGAGCTCAACCCGGGCCACTGGGACCGGGAGGCCGCCGAACGCGTCGCGTACGGCGGCGGCCTGACGCCCCGCGACCGCGTCCGTGCCCTGTCGGGAGGCCAGCGCACCCGCGTCGCGCTCGCCCTGGCCCTGGGCAAGCGGGCCGAACTGCTGCTCCTGGACGAGCCGATGGCCGACCTCGACCCGCTCGCCCGCCACGAGCTGACCGGCGCCCTCATGGCCACGGCGGCCGAGCGCGGTACGACCATCGTGATCTCCTCGCACGTCGTCGCCGAACTCGACGGCGTCTGCGACCACCTGCTGCTCCTCGGCGAGGGCCGGGTCCGCCTGGCCGGCGACACCGACGACCTGCTGGCCGCACACCGCCGCGTCACCGGCACCGGCGGGGACCTCGGCCCGCACACCGTCGTCGAGGAACACGCCAACGGGCGCGGACGCACCGCGCTGGTCCGCCCCCGCGGAGCGCTGGAGGACGGCGGCGACTGGCTGGTGGAGGAACCCACCCTCGAGGAACTGGTCCTCGCCCATCTGCGCAACCCCGGGGCGCCCGCCCTGCTCACCACTGACGCCACGCCCGCACCCGTGTCCCGCCAGGAGGCCGTCGTATGACCGCCGTCGCCCCGTCGCCGCGCCCGCCCGTCCTGCCCGGCCTGACCCGGTCGGTGCTGCGCCTGCACCGCGTGGCCCTGTGGCTGTGGACCGCCTTCGTGGCGGCCGGATCCGGCTGGCTGCTTCGCGCCCTGTGGCTGAGCGCGGGGGACCCGCGGTACGACCCCGCCTGCGCCCCGCGCTGCGTCGACCCGGAGCCGTTCGACGCCTACGTCCCCCTCCACCTGCAGGGCCGCCTGATGGCGCTCCTTCCGCTCGCGGTCGCGGTGTTCGCCGGTGGCGCCCTCGTCGGCCGGGAACTGGAGCGGGGGACCGCCGCGCTCGCCTGGGTCCAGTCGGTCACCCCCACGCGCTGGCTCGCCGCCAAGCTCGCCGTACCGGCCCTGCTGCTGACCGGCGGCACGACCGGCCTGACGCTGCTCTTCCGGTGGGTGTGGAGCACGGGCCACCCGCAGGACCGCCCCGGCTGGTACGAGAACGACATCTTCCTCGCCACCGGCCCGGTCCTGGTCGCACACGTGCTGCTCGCCCTGGTTCTGGGCGCGCTGGCCGGGATGCTGATGCGGCGCACGCTCAGCGGACTGGGCCTGGCCTTCTTCGGCACCTCCCTCGTGCTCGTCACGGCGGGGCTGTACCGCTCCGCGCTGTGGCCGAAGGTCCGGACCGGCCTGTCACACCTCGGTGCCACGGACTGGACGGCGGAACGCGTGGACAAGCCCGTCGACGGCGTCGGGTTCGGGGATGCGCAGGCGCTCGTCCACCCCGCCTCGCACTACTGGCCCCTGCAGCTCGTCGAGACCGGCATCGTGCTGGCCCTGGCCGCCCTCGCCTGCTGGGCCTGCTTCGCGCTGCTCCGGCGTCGGACGGCCTGAGCCGGGGTCCTAAGGTGATCCGCACAGCATCGTCCCGCCCGGCCCGGAGGCCCGATGACCACGGATCAGCTGCCCATCTCCCGCATCCCACGCTCCGGGCTGCCCGCCCACGCGGTCGTCGTGGGCGACCCGGCGCGGGCGGCGGAGGTGGCCGCCCTGCTCACGGACCCGCGTGAGGTGTCGCACCACCGCGAGTACCGCACCTTCACCGGCGCCTGGAAGGGCACCCCCGTCGTGGTGTCCTCGCACGGGGTCGGCGGGCCGGGGGCGATGTGCCTGTTCCAGGAGCTGGCGGACGCCGGCGTCCATACGATCCTGCGCCTCGGCACGGCGGGCGCCATCCGCGCCGGGATAGGGGACGGCGACCTGGTGATCGCCGAGGCCGCGGTGCGGGACGACGGGGTCACCCAGCAGTTGCTGCCGCCGGAGTACCCGGCGTTCGCGGCGCCGGAGGCGGTGCTGGCGCTGCAGCGGGCGGCACGTGCGGAGGGGGCGCCGCACCACCGGGGCGTGGTGTGGACGCGTGCGGCCTTCCAGCCGGGTTTCCTGCCGCTGCCCGGCGCGGCGTACGCGGCGGCCGGGATCGCCGCGATCGAGATGGAGCTGTCGGCCCTGCTGGTGCTGGCCTCGACGCGCGGCCTGGTGGCCGGCGGCGCGCTCGTCGTCGACGGCGCCAACGCCGACGACCTGGTCGACGTGGAGGCCACCGGCGGCTACGACCCGCACCGGGCGGTGGTCGCCGAGGGGGTCGCCCGCGGCAGCCGGGTAACGTTGGACGCCTTGCATCTGCTGGCCACCGAGTACGGAAGCGACGAGAAGTGAGCGCTCAGGACGCCGATCTGCTGGTGCACGGCGGCGATGTGCTGACCGTCGACGCGGCGGGCACCGTCGTGCCCGGCGGCGCGGTCGCCGTCCGGGACGGCGAGATCCTCGCCGTGGGACCGACGGCGCAGGTGCGCGCGGCGTACCGGGCCGCCGAGGACATCGACGCCTCGGGGTGCCTGGTGCTCCCCGGGCTGGTCAACACGCACACCCACCTGGCGATGACCCTGCTGCGGGGCTGCGCCGACGACGTCGACCTGCAGGAGTTCCTGGCCCGGGTGATCCCCCGCGAGGCCGAGCTGCTGTCGCCGCGGGCGGTGGCCGCGGGGGTGCGGGTGGCCGTGGCGGAGAGCGTACGGGCCGGGGTCACCACAGGCCTGGACATGTACTGGTTCCACGAGGCCGCCGAGGAGGCCGCGCGGGCCGCGGGCTGGCGGCTGCTGGCCGGCCCGACCTTCATGGACGTGCCCGGGCCGCCGGACGGCCGGCCGTACGGCGACCGCATGGCCTGGGCCGCGGCCGACCTGGCCGCGCGGACCGGCCGGGCGCCGGGCACCCGCCCGGTGGTCTTCGCGCACAGCGCCTACACCCTCGACCCCGAGCAGCTCGTCGCGATCACCGCGCTCGCCCGCGAGCACGGCGCGCTGCTGCACGTCCACGCGGCGGAGAACGCGGCCGAGGTCGCGATGGTGGCCGGGGCGCACGGCAAGCGGCCGGTCGAGCTGCTGGACTCCCTCGGTGTCCTCGGGCCCGATGTGCTGCTGGCGCACGCCGTGGACCTGACCGACGACGAGATCGCCGCCCTGGCCAGGACCGGCACGTCCGTCGCGCACTGCCCGGTCTCCAACCTGAAGCTGGGCTGCGGCATCGCCCGCGTCCCGGAGCTGCTGGCCGCCGGGGTCACCGTCGGCCTCGGCACCGACGGTGTGGTGAGCTCCAACACCCTCGACGTCCTGGGCGCGGTGCGGACCGCCGCCCTGGTGCACAAGGCCGCAGGCGACCCGACCGCCGTCGGCGCGGAACAGGCGGTGCGGATGGCGACGATCGAGGCCGCCCGCGCGCTGGGCCTCGCCGACCACCTCGGCTCCCTGGAGCCGGGCAAGCGCGCCGACCTGGCCGTCCTCGACCTCGGCGGGCCGCACCTCACCCCGCGCCACGACCCCTGGTCGATGCTGGCGTACGCGGCCGCGGCCGCGGACGTACGGGACACCGTCGTCGACGGCCGGGTCCTCATGCGCGACCGTGTGCTGCTCACCCTCGACGAACCGGCCGCGCTGCGCGAGCTGGAGGAGCTCGAGCTGGAGCACCCCGCATGACCTCGGCCGTCGAACCCACCCGCGGCTTCACCGGGCGCAGCCGCGCCGCCGACCGCGACCCGCGGCTGCCGCCCGGCCAGTACGACGCCCGCGACGCGTGGCCGGTCCTGTCCGCCGAGGTCACGCCCACGATCGCGGCCGGGGACTGGACGTTCCGGGTGGACGGGCTGGTGGCCCGCCCGCACACCTGGGACTGGGACGCGGCCCACGCGCTGCCCGGCTCCGCGTACCGGGGCGACATCCACTGCGTGACCGGCTGGTCCAAGTTCGGCGTGCGCTTCGGCGGGGTGTCGGTCGACGCCTTCCTGGAGGCCGCGCGCCCCTCCCCCGCCGCCACCCACGTCGTCGCCTGGTCCCACACCGGCTACGCCGCCAACCTGCCGCTCGCGGACGTCACCGGCGGCCGCGCCTGGATCGTCTGGGAGTACGACGGGGCGCCGCTCGCCCCCGAGCACGGCGGCCCGGCCCGGCTGATCGTCCCGCACCTGTACTTCTGGAAGAGCACCAAGTGGATCGCGGGCCTGCGCCTGCTCGACCACGACGAGTCGGGCTTCTGGGAGCAGAACGGCTACCACCACCGGGGCGACCCCTGGCAGGAGCAGCGCTACGCCCATGACTGACCTCGCCAACCCAGCTCCCGCCCCCGCGTTCGTCCCGCCGGCCCGGTTCGCCGTGCCCGGCCGCATCGCGGTCCCCGAGGCCGCCTCCTCGGTCTGGCGGCGCGCGGTGATCACACGGATCCGCCGCGAGACCCCGCGCACGTCCACCTTCCGGCTCGCGGTGCCCGGCTGGGCGGGCCACCTGCCCGGCCAGTACCTGACGCTGCGCCTCACGGCCCCCGACGGCTACACGGCGCAGCGCAACTACTCGGTCGCCTCCGCCCCCGACGGTTCCGGCCACATCGAGCTGACCCTCGACCACGTGGCCGGCGGTGAGGTGTCCGGGCACCTGCACACCGTCGCCCGGCCGGGCGACACGGTCGAGGTCCGCGGCCCGCACAGCGGCTTCTTCGCCTGGACGGGGGACCATCCGGCGCTGCTGCTGGGCGCCGGATCGGGGGTGGTCCCGCTGATGTCGATGGTGCGCCACCGCCGGCTGCGCGGCCTGGACGTGCCGCTACGGCTGATCGTCTCGGCCCGCACCCGCGAGGACCTGATCTACGCCGCCGAGTACGGCCCGGAGACGACCGTGCTGCTCACCCGCACCGAAGGCCGCCTCACCGCCGCCCACCTGGCCCCGCACCTCGCGGAGCCGCCACCGGGCGGCTGGGAGGCGTACGTCTGCGGCGGCAACGGTTTCGCCGAGCACGCCTCGCGTCTGCTGGCGGCCGCCGGACAGCCGCTGGACCGGATCCGCATCGAGCGATTCGGCTGATCAGCGAGGTTCGGGTATCCTCCTCTGTACGTGATCTTCCGGGGCGACGCCCCGGGGAACGTCACCGGGACGTGGCGCAGCTTGGTAGCGCACTTGACTGGGGGTCAAGGGGTCGCAGGTTCAAATCCTGTCGTCCCGACGGTGATTTCGCAGGCCAAAGGCCGTGTCCGCAGCAGCGGGCACGGCTTTTCGGCGTTCCGCGGGACGGGCGTCGCGGGAGCAGCGGATCAGACCTCCGCAGAAGGCCCCGGCTCTCGGGCCGTGCGGGCATAATGGCCCGATACATCGGATGTCCGGGGAGGCGAGGGGCTCATGGCGGTCACCGACGAGGCGATCGAGAAGATCAAGGGGATGATCGTCTCCGGCGCGCTGCGGCCCGGCGACCGGCTCCCCAAGGAGAGCGAACTGGCCGCGGAGCTCGGGCTGTCGCGCAATTCCCTGCGCGAGGCGGTCCGCGCGCTGTCCCTGATCAGGATCCTGGACGTACGGCAGGGCGACGGCACCTACGTCACCAGCCTGGACCCGCAGTTGCTGCTGGAGGCGCTGAGTTTCGTGGTGGACTTCCACCGCGACGACACCGTCCTGGAGTTCCTCGCGGTGCGCCGCATCCTGGAGCCCGCGGCCACCGCGATGGCGGCGGCGCGCATCGCCGAGTCCCAGCTGGACGTGCTGACCGAGCAGTTGGAGGCGCTGGGGACGGCGCCGTCGGTGGAGGAACTGGTCGCGTGCGACCTGGAGTTCCACCGCGGCATCGTCCAGGCCTCGGGCAACTCGGTGCTGTGCTCGCTGCTGGACGGGCTGTCCGGGCCGACCACGCGGGCCCGGATCTGGCGCGGGCTGACGCAGGAGGACGCGGTGAGCCGCACCCTGCACGAGCACCGCGCGATCCTGGCGGCCCTGCGGGACCGGGACGCGGAGGCGGCTCGGTCCTGGGCGACGGTGCACGTCGCGAGCGTGGAGCAGTGGCTGCGGTCCACGCTCTGAGGCCCGGCGGGTCCCCGCGGGATCCCGCCGGCGGGCGAACCGCCCCGAGCCCGGGTGCGTCCGGTCATTCGTCAGAGTGATCGAAAAGAGGGATCGGATGAATCCACGCCTCCGGCTGCGCCTGCGCCGCCCCTCGGCCCGTACGCTGCGCCGCGGCGCGCTGCTGGTCGTGCTCGCCGTCCTGCTCCCGGTGCTCGCCGCCGGGGTCGCCCTGCGCCTGGAGTACGCCGGCGACCCCTCCGGCGCCGGCGCCAACCGCGACCGGAACGCGGTGTGGCTCGGGCACGCCTGGGTCGACGGCAGCCGCGACGACGCCGACCTCGAGACGCTGGCCCGGGAGTTGCGCGGCAGCGGCACCCGGGACCTGTACGTGCACACCGGGCCCCTGGAGTTCGACGGCCGCCTCGACGCGGCCCTCTACCCGGGAGCGCGGGACATGATCCGCCGGATCCACACCGCGCTGCCCGGGGTGCGCGTCCAGGCGTGGCTCGGCCAGGTCCTGTCGCACGACGGTTCCGAGGGCCTGCACCTGGACGACGCGGCGACCCGCGCCCGGGTACGGGACAGCGCAGCCCAGGTCCTGACGGCCGGGTTCGACGGGGTCCACCTGGACCTGGAGCCGATGTACTCCGACGACGAGGGCTTCCTCTCGCTGCTGGACTCGGTGCACCGGCTCACCGCCGCCCGCGGCGTGCCGCTGTCGGTGGCGACGCACCAGATCGACCCGCTGCCCTCCCTGCACTCGGTGAGCGGCGCGCTGTTCCACCACCCCAAGTGGTGGTCGCAGCGGTACTTCGGGCAGGTGGCCCGGCGCGTGAACCAGGTCGCGATGATGACCTACGACACCGCCCTGCCCCTGGAGGGCCTCTACGGAGGCTACGTGGCCCAGCAGACCGCCCTCGCCCTGGAGGTGACGCCGCCGGGCACCGACCTGCTCGTGGGGCTGCCCGGGTACCACACGAACAACCTGGGCCGGCACGCCTGGGCGGAGACGGTCACGGCCGCCGTGCGCGGCGCCCGGCTCGGCCTCGCCCGCGAGGCGCCCACCCGTGAGCGCTTCGGTCTCGCCCTGTACGTCGACTTCGCCGCCACGCCGGCGGACTGGGCCGCGTACCGCTCGGCGTGGAGCGGTGGCTGACCGGACGCGTACGTCGGATGACTCTGGGGATCATCCCCCTACGAAGGCGGCGGCACCTGTCTCGTGAAGCCGTAGGCTGGTGCAGCACGCGAAGGAACGGCAGCCGGCGGGGGTGGCACCATCCCCCTTCCGGCCGGAAGGAGGCGCTGGGTGATCGAGCTCGAGGGGGTTCCCGAGCTGATCGACCCGGTCATGGTGGCCGCGTTCGAGGGCTGGAACGACGCCGGGGACGCCGCCTCCGCCGCGGTCGGGCATCTGGACCGGGAGTTCAAGGGCGAGGTGTTCGCCGCGCTGGACGCCGAGGACTACTACGACTTCCAGGTCAACCGCCCCACGGTCTGGATGGACGGCGGCACGCGACGGATCACCTGGCCCACCACGCGGCTGTCCGTCATCCGCATCGAGACCCCCAAGCCACGCGACCTCGTCCTCGTACGGGGCATCGAGCCCAGCATGCGCTGGCGCTCGTTCTGCAACGAGATCCTGGGCTTCGCCCATGAGCTCGGCATCGAGATGGTGGTGGTGATGGGCGCCCTCCTGGGTGACACCCCGCACACCCGTCCGGTGCCGGTCACGGCCGTCACCTCCGACCCGGACCTGGCGACCGCGCTCAGCCTGGAGGAGTCCCGCTACGAGGGCCCCACCGGCATCGTCGGCATCCTCCAGGAGGCCTGCACCCACGCCGGCATCCCGGCGGTGAGCCTGTGGGCCGCCGTGCCGCACTACGTGTCGCAGCCGCCGAACCCGAAGGCGACGCTGGCGCTGCTCAACCGCCTGGAGGACCTGCTGGACCTGCGCATCCCGCTCGGCGAGCTGCCGGAGGACGCGCGTGCCTGGCAGGTCGGCGTGGACCAGCTCGCGGCCGAGGACAGCGAGGTCGCCGAGTACGTCCAGACGCTGGAGGAGGCCCGCGACACGGCGGAGCTGCCGGAGGCCTCGGGCGAGGCCATCGCCCGCGAGTTCGAGCGCTACCTGCGGCGCCGCGACCCGCAGTCGGGCGAGTCCGACGCGGGCCCCTACCTGCGGGACATGTCGCAGAAGCCCAAGGACGACCGGGAAGAGAAGGAGGACGGCGCCGACGGGGAGTGAGTGACCCGGCCGGCACGTCATCGGACACGGCCCGGCCGCCGCCCCGCACAGGGGCGGCGGCCGGGCCGTCCGCGTTCGTCAGGGGAGCCGGGGAGGCGGTGGGCCGGGCAGCTCCCGCGGCGTCAGAGCGCGACGCCGAGCAGGGCGTCCACCGCGCGGGAGACCAGGCCGGGGGCACCGGTGTCCGTGCCGCCCTCGGCTTCCTGCCGGGCGGCCCAGCGGTCCACGGCGGCGAGCGCGGCGGGGGCGTCCAGGTCGTCGGCGAGCGCCTCGCGGATCTCCGCCAGCAGCGCCTCGGCGGGCGGGCCGTCGGGCCGCGAGACGGCGGCGCGCCAGCGGGCCAGCCGCTCCACCGCGTCGGCGAGCACGGCGTCCGTCCACTCCCAGTCCTCGCGGTAGTGGTGGGCCAGCAGGCTGAGCCGTATGGCCGCCGCGTCCACCCCGTCGCGGCGCAGCTGGGAGACGAAGACGAGATTGCCCTTGGACTTGGACATCTTCTCGCCGTGCAGCGCGACCATGCCGGCGTGCACGTAGGCCTTCGCCATGGGGAACTCGCCGGTGAGCACCTGGGCGTGCGAGGCGCCCATCTCGTGGTGCGGGAAGGCGAGGTCGGAGCCGCCGCCCTGCACGTCGAAGCCCATGCCGAGGTGGTCCAGCGCGATGGCGACGCACTCGATGTGCCAGCCGGGGCGGCCCCGGCCCAGGCTGCCGCCGTCCCAGCTGGGCTCCCCCTCGCGGGCGGCGAGCCACAGCACGGGGTCGACGGGGTTCTTCTTGCCCGGGCGGTCCGGGTCGCCGCCGCGTTCGGCCGACAGCACGCGCATGGCGGCCGCGTCGAGGCGGGAGACGCTGCCGAAGTGCGGGTCGGAGTCGACGTGGAAGTAGATGTCGCCGTCCAGCTCGTAGGCCGCGCCGGCCTCGCGCAGCCGCTCGACCAGCGGGACGATCCCCGGGATGGCCTCGACGGCGCCGATGTAGTGGGCGGGCGGCAGCATCCGCAGCGCGGTCATGTCCTCGCGGAACAGGGTGGTCTCGCGCTCGGCGAGGGCCGTCCAGTCCTCGCCGGTCTTGTCGGCCCGCTCCAGCAGCGGGTCGTCGACGTCGGTGACGTTCTGGACGTAGTGGACCTGGCGCTTCGTGTCCAGCCACACGCGCTGCACGAGGTCGAACGCGTTGTAGGTGGCCGCGTGACCCATGTGGGTGGCGTCGTAGGGGGTGATCCCGCACACGTAGATGCGGGCGACCGGACCGGGGCTCAGGGTTACCGGGCCACCGGTCGCGGTGTCGTGGAGGCGGAGGTCGCGCCCGGTGCCCGGGAGGGCAGGGACGTCGGAAGCGGGCCAGGCATGCATGTCATGAGATTAACCGCCCGCGTGATCCACAAACGAACGGTGGGTCCTCCCGGGACGGCCGGCCCCGACGTTCAGATGGGCGGCCAGGGGATCGCGGGCCACTCCCCCGAGGGCTCGGGATGACGTCCCGAGCCCAGCAGCGCGGCGACGCGGGCCCGCAGGGCGTCGAGCTCGGCAGGCGTGATGAGCTCGGCCAGCCGGGCCCCGAGGCCCCCGTCGGCGAGCTCCGCGGAGAGCTTGCCGAGGACCTCGGCGGTCTCGTCGGTGAGCGGCTCGCCGGCCCAGCCCCACAGGAGGGTGCGCAGCTTGTTCTCCGTGTTGAAGGTCACGCCGTGGTCGATGGCGTACAGCTGCCCGTCGGCGGCCGGCAGCAGGTGGCCGCCCTTGCGGTCGGCGTTGTTGATCACGGCGTCCAGGACGGCCAGCCGACGCAGCCGGGTGTCGTCGGCGTGCACCAGCAGCGCGGTGCGGCCCTCGCCCACCTCGGCGAAGCCGACGGCCTTCCAGCCGTCGCCCGGTTCGTCCCCCTCGACGAGGGCGAGGAGCCCTTCGCCGGCCTCCTCGGGGGTCTCGATCCACAGCTGCACCATGCCCTCGCCGTACGGGCCGTCCCGCAGCACGGTCGGCGGCACCAGGCCCCAGCCGGTGGCCTCGGAGACCAGGTAGGCGGCGACCTCGCGCTGGGCGAGCGTCCCGTCGGGGAAGTCCCACAGCGGCCGCTCGCCCGCCACCGGCTTGTACACGCAGTGGGCGCGCACGCCCTCGTGCTCGACCGCGCAGTAGAGCACCGCGTTGGAGGCGTCGCGCAGCCGCCCGCGCACGGTCAGTTCACCGTGCGCGAGCAGCTCGGCGGCTATGTCCCCGCTCAGGCCGTCGCCGACCGCCGGTACCCGTTCTGACGCGGGCATACGTGTCCTTCCGGGTCCAGGGGCAGGCTGCACAGCGGGCAGGGCGGGCGGCCGGCCGCGACGACGTCGAGAGCGCGCTTGGCGAAGGAACGGGCCTGGGCGCCGGTCAGGCGCACCCGCAGCAGCGGCGGGCCGTTCTCATCGTCCTGCAGGAGCATCTCCTCGGCGGCTTCGAGGTCGTCCTCGTCCTCGGCCTCGATCTCGACCAGCGCCTGGGCCTCCAGGATCATTCGTTCCTCGGCGCCGTCCCAGGCCAGGGCCATGGTGCCGACCCGGAACTCCTCCTCGACGGGGACCTCGAGCGGCCTGTTGTCGAGCAGCTCCGTGGGGGCCACGGCGGGTACGGGGGCGGAACCGCCGGTGCGGCGCACGACCTCGTCCAGCAGCTCGTCGATGCGCTCGGCAAGTGCCTCGACCTGGGTCTTCTCCAGCGCAACGCTGGTCGTCCGGCCGGCGGCGCTCGCCTGCAGGAAGAAGATGCGTTGGCCCGGTTGGCCTACGGTGCCGGCGACGAAGCGTTCGGGCTTGTCGTAGAGGAACACCTGACGAGGCACGTCCTGCTCCGTTTTCTCGGTGTCTTCGGGGTCCGGTCCACCCTACTGCGGAAGCTGATCACGGTGCGCCCGCACCGCCTCCGACCTCCGCGTCGCCCGGGGCCGTGGTGGGCCGCTCCCTCGGGCGCAGGCTTTCCAGGCTGCCGGTGTCGCCGAGCCGGAGCAGAAAGGGCCGCTCCGGGGTGTAGCGGATCGCGGTGACCGAGCAGGGGTCGACGGCGATGCGCTGGAAGAGGTCCAGGTGCATGCCGAGGGCGTCGGCGACGACGGACTTGATGATGTCGCCGTGGGAGCACATCACGTAGAGGGCGTCGGGGCCGTGGGTCTCCTCGATGCGGGCGTTCCACTCGCGCACCGCGTCGACCGCGCGGGCCTGCATGGCGCGCACCGACTCGCCCCCCTCGCCGGGGAAGACGGCGGCCGAGGGGTAGCGCTGCACCACGCCCCACAGCGGCTCGTCGGCCAGCTCGGCGATCTTGCGGCCGCTCCAGTCGCCGTAGGCGCACTCCGAGATGCGCTCCTCGACGTGGAGCGGGACGTCGGGCAGCGCGTCCAGGAGCGGCTGCAGGGTCTCCCGGCACCGCTGCAGCGGGCTGGTGACCACGGCGGCCGGCGGCAGTCCGGCCAACCGGGCGGCCAGCGCGGCGGCCTGGTCACGTCCGGTCTCGTCGAGGGCGACTCCGGGGAGCCGTCCGGCCAGCACTTTCTCCGCGTTGGCGGTGGACCGGCCGTGCCGGACCAGGATCACGGTGGGCATGACCGCCACCATACGACCCCGGGTTGTCCGGTGTGGCGCCGACGTAACGCGGAAGAAGACAGGTGTGATCGTCGACTGCGCCATTTACCGCGACGGGGAGCGCACCTCGGCCCCCGACGACCTCTCCGACGCGCTGGACGCGGCGCGGGCGACGGACGGGGCGTTCGTGTGGATCGGCCTGTACGAGCCGACGGAGAAGGAGTTCGACCTCGTCAGCCGCGAGTTCGGGCTGCACTCGCTGGCCGTGGAGGACGCGCTCTGCGCCCACCAGCGGCCCAAGCTGGAGGTGTACGAGGGCTCGCTCTTCCTGGTGCTCAAGCCGGTCTCGTACGACGACGAGCGGGACACGGTCTCCGCGGGCGAGCTGATGATCTTCGTCGGGGAGGGCTTCGTCGTCACCGTGCGCCACGGCGAGGCGATCGCCCCGGGTGAGATCCGGCACCGCCTGGAGGCGGAGCACGAGGTCCTCAAGCACGGACCGACCGCGGTGATGTACGCCATCAGCGACACCGTGGTCGACGACTACATGGTGGTCGCGGCCGACCTCCAGGCCGACCTGGAGGACCTGGAGACGGAGGTCTTCGCCCCGGAGGTCCGCAGGTCCGTCGCGCGCCAGGGCGCCGAGAGCACGGCGAGCCGGATCTACGGGTTCAAGCGCCAGCTGCTGGAGTTCCGGCGGGCGACCGCGCCCCTGATGCAGCCGATGATCCGGCTCTCGGCGGGCACCGTGCCGCACGTGGCGCCCAGCACCCAGCCCTTCTTCCGCGACGTGGCCGACCACCTGACCCGGGCCAACGAGCTGGTGGACAGCCTCGACCGGCTGCTCAGCGACGTGCTGAGCTCCCATCTGACCCAGGTCGGGGTGCGGCAGAACGACGACATGCGCAAGATCTCGGCGTGGGCCGCCATGGCGGCGGTACCCACCATGATCGCGGGCATCTACGGCATGAACTTCCGGTACATGCCCGAACTCCACCAGGTGTGGGGGTATCCCGCGGTCCTGGCGGTCATCGCCGTGTCCGAGGTCCTGCTGTACCGGACGTTCAAACGGCACGGCTGGCTCTGAGCGGTCTCCCGGCCCCACGCGGGTGCGGGCGAGGGGCCGGGAGGCGGCTCAGACCGCCGGCTCGGCCGCGGGTTCGGGGCCGCCGAGGGCGTCGAGGCGCTGGGGCATGGCGAGCCTGACCATCCGCCGCCAGCCGCCCAGGCGTTCGTACGCGTACGTCCCGTGGATCCCCGCCCGCAGCACCGCGGCCTTCGCCCCGGACCAGCCGAGGATCCGGCCCATGTGGTCCATGACGGCGAGGCTGACGTCGCGGTAGATGCGGATCTCGGCGTGGGCGCATTCGCGCAGCACCCGCTGGATGGTCGCGCCGTGGCCGGCGTGGGCGAAGCGCAGCAGTTCCTCGTGGCAGTAGGCCAGGTGGTTGTCCTCGTCGGCGGAGATCATGCGGACCGCCCTGCCGATGTCGGGGTGTTCCGCGAAGTACCTGGTGAGCAGGGCCATCTGCTCGGAGGCGCGCTGCTCGGTGACCCGGCTGTGGGCGAGGTAGGTGACGATGTCCCGCACGGTCAGGGGCTCGTCGCGGCGCAGCTTGTCGTGGGCGAGGCCGATGCCGCCGCGTTCGAGGAGCATGGTGTAGTCGGTGTCCGGGGGGACCGGGACGGGTTCGAGACCGCGCTTGCGCATCAGGGCGTGGAAGATCCGGCCGTGCTTGTCCTCGTCGGCGCCGTGCCGGGCGATCTTGGGGGCCAGTTCACGCTGGGACTCGGGGACCAGTGCGGCGATCCTGCCGTTCTCCCAGCCGCCCTGCGACTCACCGCTGGCGGCGATCGAGCAGAACAGCCGGAAGGAGTCGTCGTTGTCGAGGATCTCCTGGAACAGACTCCGGGCGGAGAGCATGCCGTACCTCCTGCGCAAATCGGGCATACGCAAAAGAAAAGTCAAGTCGCCCGCAAAGCATGAGGCAACAGGCCCGGGCGTCAACTCGGCCGAACGGATGAGAGCCGTCCCGCACGGGGCACGTAACCCCTGGCCCTTCCGAGCGTTGTGTTTGGTGACGGCCGTGGCGGGGAAGACCCCCGAGCCCCCACCACGGCCGCGGAAACCGAGGGGCCCCGCCGCCGGCCGAAGTGCCCGTGATTTCATAGCCCCTCGGAGGGGTCACGACCAAGTCATGTTCAGCAAGGCGACGCGCAGCCGGACGACGGCACGCCCCAAAGGCCCGGCGGGCTCGGACTGGGCCCCTTACGCGCGCCTGGACGACGCGGCCCGCGCCTACTTCCTCCACGCGGACGTGGCCCTCGAGGCGATCGACGGCGTCCTGGGCCGGCGGCGGGTCCGCGGTTTCACCCTCGAACGCGTCGTCGACCTGACGGAGGCCGGCACCTCGGTGTGGCAGGAGGCCGCGGTCTGCGACGGCCGGCGGCTCATCCTGTGGCACAGCGAGGAGGTCGCCGACGAGGAGGCGCCGGGTGGACGGGTGCTGGACTCCTCCGTGCAGGTGCTGCCCCTGGACTCGATCGGCCACGTCGGCATGCGCACCCTGGTCGGCCGCGACGAGCAGGGCCGGCGGATCGACCGCGGCGTCTTCGTGGTGCTGGCCACCGCCACGCCGCAGGAACTGAGCGCGGTGCACGGTGACGCCGACGGCGGCGTCACCTCGGCCCGCTTCCGGCCGGAGGCCTTCCGGTTCAGCAAGTCCCTCGACGACGGCGGGCCCGGCCAGATAGCGCGCCTGATCGCCTTCGGGCGGATGATGGGGCGCCTGGTCCCGGGCTGAGCCGGGACCGGCGCCGAGGGACCGCCGCGCTCCCCTAGCCGGCGAGCCCGGCGCGCTCCAGCGCCTCCACGCCCGCGCGCAGCGCCGCGACCCGCTCGTCCAGGGTGAACCCGGCCGGGGCCAGGGTCAGCGTGGTGACGCCGGCGGCCGCGTAGGCCTGCATCCGGTCGGCGATCCGCTCCACGGAGCCCAGCAGGGTGGTGGAGTCGATGAGTTCGCGCGGGATCGCGGCGGCGGCGCCCTCCTTGTCGCCGGACAGGTACTTGTCCTGGATCTCGGCGGCCTCCTTCTCGTACCCCATGCGCTGCGCGAGCTGGTTGTAGAAGTTCTGCTTGCGGCTGCCCATCCCGCCCACGTACAGGGCGGTGTAGGGGCGGAAGAGGTCGGCGAGCGCGTCCACGTCCTCGCCGACGGCGAGCGGCACGGTCGGGCAGACGTCGAAGCCGTCCATGCTCTTCCCCGCCTTCTCGCGGCCGGCCCGGATGTGGCGGAGCGCGGTGTCCTCCAGGTGGGCGGCGGAGGGGAAGATCAGCAGCGCGCCGTCGGCGATCTCACCGGTCTGCTCCAGGTTCTTCGGGCCGATCGCTGCGATGTACAGCGGGATGCGCTCGCGCACCGGGTGCACGGTCAGCTTCAGCGCCTTGCCGGGGCCGCCGGGCAGCGGCAGCGTCCAGTGCTCGCCCTCGTGGCTCAGCCGCTCCCGCGACATCGCCTTGCGGACGATCTCGACGTACTCGCGCGTGCGCGCCAGCGGCTTGTCGAACTTCACGCCGTACCAGCCCTCGGAGACCTGCGGGCCGGAGACGCCCAGGCCCAGCCGGAAGCGGCCGCCGGACAGGGAGTCGAGGGTGGCGGCGGTCATCGCGGTCATCGCGGGCGTACGGGCCGGGATCTGGAAGATGGCCGAGCCGACGTCGATGCGCTCGGTCTGCGCGGCGACCCAGGACAGCACGGTGGGCGCGTCGGAACCGTAGGCCTCGGCCGCCCAGCACACGGAGTAGCCGAGGCGGTCGGCCTCCTGCGCCACGGCGAGGTTGTCGGCGTCCATCCCGGCGCCCCAGTAGCCGAGGTTGATCCCGAGCCGCATGGCGATCCCCTTACCGATGAGTAACGTCGTTGTCCCCCGGACCTTATCGCTCCGGGCGCGCGCCGGCGCCTGTCGGGTACGTCACTCCTGCCCAAAGGTCCCGGACGCACAGTAATCTCACCCCTCATGGAGCAAAGGCACCTCGGCCGTACGGGACTGCGCGTGTCCCGGCTCGGGCTCGGCACGCTGACCTGGGGGCGCGACACCGGCGAACTCGACGCCGCCGACCAGCTCAAGGCCTTCTGGGAGGCCGGGGGCACGCTCGTGGACACCGCCGACGTCTACGGGGACGGCGGCGCCGAGTACCTCCTCGGCCGGCTGGTCGAGGACCTGGTGCCGCGCTCGGACCTGGTGATCGCCACCAAGGCCGGCAGCGTGCCCGACCCCTACCGCCGCTTCGACGCCTCGCGCGGCCACCTGCTCGCCGCCCTGGACGCCTCCCTGCAGCGGCTCGGCACGGACCACGTCGACCTGTGGCAGGTGCACGCGTACGACACGACCACCCCGCTGGACGAGACGCTGCAGGCCCTCGACCTGGCCGTGAGCTCCGGCCGTGCCCGCTACGTCGGCGTGTCCAACTTCTGCGGCTGGCAGCTGGCCAAGGCGGCCACCTGGCAGCAGGCCGTGCCGACGCGCACACCGCTGGCCAGCACGCAGATGGAGTACTCGCTGCTGCAGCGCGGCATCGAGCGCGAGGTGCTGCCCGCCGCGCTGGACCTGGGGGTGGGGCTGCTGCCGTCCTCGCCGCTCGGACGCGGGGTGCTGACCGGCAAGTACCGGCACGGGACCCCGCAGGACTCCCGCGGCGGCTCCGAGGACATGGCGCCCTTCGTCGCCCCGTACCTGGACGAGACGGCCCGGCTCATCGTGGACGCGCTGGCCATAGCGGCCGACGGGCTGGCCGCCAGCCCGCTGCAGGTGGCGCTCGCCTGGGTGCGGGACCGTCCCGGCGTCACCGCGCCGATCGTCGGGGCGCGCAACGCCCAGCAGCTCGCTGCGGCGTTGTCAGTGGAGACCCTTAGTCTTCCGGATGAGATCTGCCAGGCGCTGGACGACGTCTCTGCGCCGGTGCACCGCTATCCGGACCACGACTGGAGCACGCTGTGATCGGGCCCCGACCGTAGTCCGCCGTACAACGGAGGCCATCGTGACCGAGGACCGCGACGACCACGACCGCGAGGACCGCGCCGAGCCCGAGGGCGCCGCCGGCGAGGAGACCGCGGCTCCCCGGCGGCCCCGGCCCTCGACCGAGGGCGTCGGTGCGCAGCTCCCCGCCGAACTCACGGACCTGGCCGCGGCGGTGCGGGCGATCGAACGCGGCGAGCGCCCCGCGGCGCCGGTGAAGAGCGGCGGGCCCGCACGTCCCGCGGCGTCGCCGCCCGCGGCCGCGCCCTCCCCCGCCCCGGCGCCGGCCCCGGTGGCGCGGCCCGTGCTGCCCGCGCAGCTCAGCGGGGACGCCGTGGCGGCCGCGCGGACGGTGCTCGCGGCGGGCGGGGCACCGGAGAGCCTCGCCGAGGCCGCCGTGGCGGCGCTGGGCGAGCGGGCCGGGGAGACGTTGCGCGAGGACCCGTGGCAGGTGCTGGCGCTCGCCGGGGTCCGGGTGGACCAGGCCGACGGCTTCGCCAAGGCGCTGCTCGGCGGCGAGGGCGGCCCCGACGACGGGCGGCGGGTGCGCGCGCTGGTCGTCTGGCTGCTGGAACGGGCCGCCGAGCGGGGCCACACCGCGCTCGAGTGGGCCACGCTCGGTGCGGCGCTCGGGCAGAACGGGGTCACCGACGCCGAGGAGACCCTGAAGGCCGCCGTCGCGGACGGCCTGGTGCTGGTCTTCCACGTCCCGGACGAGAGCGCCGGTGCCCGTCCGGCGGCCGACGAGGAGGACGAGGAGGCGCCGGTGCGGCTGCTCCTCGGCCTGGACCGCTACGCGCTCGCCGAGGAAAGCCTCGCGGACGGCCTGAGCAGGCTCCTCAACACCTTCGACGCGGACGAGTCGCAGGACTGGGAGGGCGCGGCCGCGGCGGCCCCGTCCCCGTCCGCCGCGGCGCTGGTCCGGGCGGTCGCCGGGAGCGGGCTGGTCGCCCACACCGGCGCGGAGGCGGCCCGGGCGGAACCGGCGGCGCTGGTCGCGGCCGCCCGGTCGCTGGGGCTGCGGGCCTGGGCCGTCGCGGCCACCGAGGACGGCAGGCGGCGGCTGGCCGGGTCCGTGGACGCGGAGGCGACCGCCACCCTCGCCGGGCTGCTGGCGGGCCACGAGGGCCCCGGCCGGGACGAGGACGGCGCGCTGGCGCTGGACCTGCTGGCGGTGCTGGACGCGCCCCAGCTCGACGTGGAGACGGCCGCGACCCTGGTGGAATCCGTGCCCGACGGGGCGCGCCTGGTGCTCTCCGGGGACCCGGCGGTGCTGTGGTCCGCGGGCCCCGGCCGGGTCTTCTCCGACCTGCTGGCGGCGAAGGTGTGCCCGCAGGTCGCCTCGCGCACGCCCGACCCCGGCCCCATCGGCGAGCTGGTCTCCGGGATCGGCTTCGGCGAGCTGGCCACCGTCGACGCCCCCGGGAAGGAGGTCGTGATCGTCCCGGTGCGGGACGCCGGCGAGGCCGTGCACCGCACGGTCCAGCTCGTCGCGGACTCCGTGCCCCGGGCCATCGGCGTGCCCCCGGAGCAGACCCAGGTGATCACCCCGGGCCACGGCGGTGCCGCCGGCACCCGGGCGCTCAACGCCGCGCTCAAGGAGCGCCTCAACCCCGGTCCCGGCCGCTTCGGCGGCTTCGACCCGGGTGACCGGATCGTGCACGCCCCGGTCCCCGGGACGGCCGTGCCGGGCACCGTCGTCTCCGCCGGCACGGAGGGACTGCGGCTCGACTGCGGGGGGACGCCCGTGGTGGTCGCGCCCGACGCGGTGACCGCCCAGGTGCGGCACGGCTGGGCGGTCACGGCGCACCAGGCGGCGGGCCGCCGCTGGCCGGCCGCCGTCGTCGTCCTGCCGGGGGACGCCACCCCGGCCCTGACCCGGGCCTGGATCTACACCGCGTTCAGCCGCGGGGAGCGCCATCTGTCCGTGGTGCAGGGCGTCGACCAGGCACTCCCGCACGCGGTGGCGGAGGTTCCCGCCCGGGACCGGACGACACGCCTGCGGGACATCCTGCGCGAGCAGGCGGCGGCCGCCGCGGCGGAGTGATCCGCCGCACGGGCCCGGGCGGCTCCCCCGGGCCCGCGGGAGCCGCGCCCGCGCCCGGTCAGGCCAGCCGGTCGAGCTCGTCCGCGTCGGCGTCGTCGTAGACCGCGCTGACGTCGAGGCGGAAGAGCAGATGCCGCGGGTCCGCCTGGTCGAAGGGCGCGGCGAGCCACTCGCCCGGCTCGGCGGGCTCCGCCGCGGTGACCCAGAGCGTGGAGTCGCCCTCCTCCAGGCCGAACTCCTTGTGGCGCTCGGCGATCTCGTCGGGCTCGTACTCCCCGAAGAGGGCACCCACCGCCGTGCCGATGTCCCCGCCCTCGGCCGCGGCGGTTTCGGATACCCCTTCCGCCTGCCTGCGCAGCCGCTGCGGGTCGGCCACGGTGTAGTCCCGGCGGATCAGGACGCTGATCGCGCCCGGTTCACCGGGGCCGGAGTAGTCGGGGAGGGTGTCCCCGAGCGGCACCTCGAAGGGGGTGACCTCGTCGTAGGTGTCGTAGAGCAGCTCGTCGTAGGCCTCGGCGGCCGAGGCGAGGCCCTCGAAGGCCTGGTAGACCGCGGGATCGTCCTCCCCGGTGCGGTTCTCGATCGCGTCCAGGTGGCGGTCCAGCGCGGCTTTCACCGCCTCGACGGCGGCTCGTACCTCGGCAACGGTGGGCTGCGCGGCATCAGACATGCAGAAGACGCTATCCGTACCGAGGCGCTCCCCGCACAATAGATGCGATGCCTGAATACGAATTCAGAGATGTGTACGTGCCACGGGGAGTCTCCCGCAAGGAGGCTCATCGCCTGCTGACCGACCACGCCGAGTACGGTCACTGGGAGCTCGACCGGCTCCGCCTCTACCCGGACGGCAGTCGCAGGGTGCGGCTGCGCCGCCGGATCATCCGGCAGATACGCGCCACCTGGTGAGGTCGCCGGCACGCCGAACGGGGCCCCGCGAACCGCGGGGCCCCGCTCGAAGGGGTGAGACCGGAAGGCTCAGTTCCTGACCGCGCGGGCGCGGCGGAAGAGCACCGCGCCGCCCAGCAGGAGACCGGCGCTGGTCAGCAGGCCCGTGGCGATGTCGCCGGCACCGGTGCGGGCCAGGGACGGACCGCCGCCGTGGCCCATGGACTGCGGCTGGTTGCCGCCGCCGTTGCCACCGCCGCCGTTGCCACCGCCGCCGTTGCCACCACCGTTGTTCTCCTTGCCCGGCTTGTGGCGGTTGCCGTGGTGCCCGGGCTTGTGGTGGTGACCCTTGCCCTTGCCGCCGTGGTGGTAGCCACCGTTGTTGACGCAGGCGTTGCCCGCCGCCGGGTTCAGGATCCCGATGGCGTCGATCGTGTTGCCGCAGACGTTGACCGGGATGTTGATCGGCGCCTGGATCACGTTGCCGGACAGGACGCCCGGGGAGCCGACCGCTGCGGCACGCGCCGAGGCGCCGCCACCGTGACCGTAGCCGTAGCCGTCGTCACCGCTGTGGCCCTTGCCGTAGCCCTTGCCGCCGCCGTAGCCCTTGCTGCCGCCCTGGCCGTAGCCCTTGCCGCCGCCGTGGCCCTTGCCGCCGTCCTTGTCGCGGTAGCTGCCGCTGTCCTTCTTGCCGTAGCCCCCGCTCTCCTTCTTCCCGTAGCCCTTGCCCTGGCCGTAGCCGTGGCCCTTGCCCTGGTCGATGGAGCCGTTGACGCAGGTGTTGCCCGCCGCCGAGTTGAGGAGCCCGACGACGTTGACGGTGTTGCCACAGGCGTTGATCGGAATGTTCACCGGCGCCTGGATGGTGTTGCCGGACAGAACGCCCGGAGAGCCGGCGGCGACCCCGGACGCGTGGGAGTCCGCGTAGGCCATACCGCCGGTGACGGCGAGCACGCCGCCTGTCGCGACTGCGGTGAGCAGCCCCTTTTTCGCGACTTGTCGCATTTGAATGTCCCTGCCTCTTGCTTTTCCGATACGGAAACCGGCGGACAATCGCCCGCCGGGGGAATGAATGACCCCCCGGGGCCGGATAACCGGTGTCCCACCCCTAGCCGGTGCGGCGGCCCCGGAACGCGGAGATGGCGCATCCGGGGCCGCCGGGATCAGGCCTGCAACGATGCGGCCCGCCGCGACGTCAGTTGTTGAAGCAGGCGTTGCCCAGGGCCGGGTTCAGCAGCCCCACGATGTTGATCGTGTTGCCGCACAGGTTGACCGGGATGTTGACGGGCACCTGGATCACATTGCCGGAGAGGACCCCCGGGGAACCGACAGCGGCGGCCTGAGCGCCGGAGTCGGCGACGGCCACGCCGGCACCCGCAGCCACGAGCCCTCCGGTGACAGCGGCAGCAGCGACGACCTTCTTGATCATTTTTCCTCCTTGTTGGCAAAACGGCCCCGACCTCGGACCGCACACGAACCAACGACTCGGAAGAAGGCGCGCTACTGCCGCCGGGATTCATTCACTCTTTTCGGCTAAGCGGCAAGAAATGTCGATAATGCGAGCGTCGTTTCAGCAGTTCGCAAGGAACCGGTCGAGAACACGGACGCCGAACTTCAGTCCGTCGACCGGTACCCGCTCGTCCACGCCGTGGAACATTCCGGCGAAATCGAGCTCCGGCGGCAGCTGCAGCGGGGCGAATCCGAAGCAGCGGATCCCCAGGTCGTCGAAGGACTTGGCGTCGGTCCCGCCGGACAGGCAGTACGGCACCGCGCGGGCGATCGGGTCCTCGGCCTTCAGCGCCGCCTGCATGGCGTCGACCAGGGCGCCGTCGAAGCTGGTCTCCAGCGCCTTGTCGGAGTGCACGTCCTCGCGCTTCACCCGGGGGCCGAGGATCCGGTCGACGTCGGCCAGGAACTCCTCCTCGTGCCCGGGCAGGAAGCGGCCGTCGACGTGCGCGGTGGCCTGACCGGGGATGACGTTCACCTTGTAGCCGGCGCCCAGCATCGTGGGGGCCGCGGTGTTGCGCAGCGTGGCCCCGATGATCTTGGCGATGCCGCCGAGCTTGGCGAGCGTGGTCTCCATGTCCTCCGGGTCGAGCTCGGTACCGAGGGCGTCGCCCAGCTCGTCCAGGAAACCGCGCACGGACTTGGTCACCCGCACCGGGAACTCGTGCCGGCCGAGCCGGCCGACCGCCTCGCAGAGCTCGGTGATGGCGTTGTCGGTGTTGGTCATGGACCCGTGGCCGGCGGTGCCGTCCACGGTCAGCCGCATCCAGTGCATGCCCTTCTGGGCGGTCTCGATCAGGTACAGGCGCACGTCCTCGTTGACGGTGAAGGAGAAGCCGCCCACCTCGCCGATGGCCTCGGTCACGCCCTCGAAGAGCCCGGGGTGGCGGTCGACCAGGTGCCGCGCCCCGTAGACGCCGCCCGCCTCCTCGTCCGCGAGGAAGGCCAGCACGATGTCGCGGGGCGGACGGCGGCCGCTGCGCAGCATGTCGCGCACGACGGCCAGGGTCATCGCGTCCATGTCCTTCATGTCGACGGCGCCGCGTCCCCACACGCACCCGTCGGCGATCTCGCCGGAGAAGGGATGGTGGGTCCAGTCGTCCGCGTTCGCGGGCACGACGTCGGTGTGGCCGTGGATCCTGCTGATCCACGGC